>JBPYDQ010000528.1:0-3809 GCA_051986135.1 Terriglobales bacterium
CCAGAGATGCACGCCTCGATTGCGCCGAAGATAGTTGGCGATTGGGCAACAGAGTCAAGTCCAAACGGCTTTCTGGAGTACCGGTCTGGTGCGGGCCGGAATCCACTTCTACGATAAAGCCCGTATCAACCGAGTGTTCTCAGTAACGGTGACTGTACGCCCGAACCTCTGTGAAGGGCGTCTCCTAGGAGTAATTTCCCACAAGGACTTCGGGCCCGTCCCGACCTAATCCGAGCTTCGTACCGATCCTAGGCGGTTGTCCGTTAGCGCCTGGATGACGCGCGATCCGGGCAGAACAGACGCATGGCGGATGGTGTCCGGATTGCTAGAGGCACGGTGCGAGAGTGGGCCGGGCTATGCGCCTGCAGTAGCCATCACTCCAACAGGCCCGCGTGTCACCGCCGTGACCTCCGGCATCACGTCGAATCTTTTACTGAAAGGTTCGAATGGAGTCATTGCTTTCACTTGCGCCGCCAGCGGCCGTTCAGAAAGGCATCCAAAGCTGCCTGGCTGTCGAACAGATATATAGAGCGGCGAGTCAATTTTGAGACTGCATACCGAAATCAGCGAACGCTCAATGGGTGGGCATCATGAAGCCATCGAAGAATTCCGCAAGCTCGGAAAAGGCATCGAGCGGCAGAACATGCGCTACGTACTGATCCGGTCGTACGATGATCATGCAGCCCCTGTTTCGATCAATGCCCCTCATGTCGAAAATGTCATTGCGGCTCTTCAAGTCGGGGCAGAATATCTTTTCGTAATCGATAAGCCCGTAGCGGCCCTTTCGCGGCAGGAGGAGAGAGGGCATCGCTTCGATCGCAAGCTCGCGATGGCCCTGCTGGAAGACGGCCAGCACTTCGATCACAGAGTCGATATCCGCTCCCGCAGGCGTATATCTCCTGACTGGAGATTCGGGGGACTCGGCTAAGAACTCGCACAGTCGCCGCGGACGCGAAGAAAAGGCAGTGGGATCTCCTCCGTCCGCAAAGGAAAAGAGACGCCAGCGGCCATCCGCTTTGATGGTGTGACCCAGATGAACAGGCTTGGCGTCTGCCAGTCGAATGACCGGCGCCGAATGAAAGCGCGTGCCAATGCCGAATCCTCCGGCCAGGTGCTGATATTCTGAATGGCCTGTGATGATCGAGGAGGAGTACTTGGTGGACGTTCCCGCGGTGAAACGCCCTTGCAAGACGAAGTAGTCCTGGAACTCCGCCGGGACAATGCCGTCGCTCGCGACATCGGCGGCGTCTTTTGGCCGGGCGCTGAACATCCCGGCGAACTTGCGGTCGAACTCGATCAACTCCCTTGCAACGTTCTGGCGCTCGTTGGAGTAGGTGTGCAGAATCCGCGGCGAGCACCTCCCCAGAAGAACCGACGCTACCTTCCATCCCAGATTGAAGCTATCCTGCATGGAGACGTTCATTCCTTGCCCCGCTTTGGGGCTGTGTGTGTGGCATGCGTCGCCGGCGATGAATACGCGCGGGATTCGACGTTCGACTTCCTGTACCAACACGTTATCGAACTTGTCGCAGAGTCGCTGGCCGATTTCATAAACCGACCACCATGCAATCTCCTTCACTTCCAAGGTATAGGGATGCAGAATCCGGCGCGCCTTCCGAATCAAATGGTCGGCCGTGACTTGTCGACTCGCAACTCGTTCGTTCTCGTCGAGCTTGTCAAGCTCGACGTACAGCCGAACGAGATAGCCGCCTTCCCGTGGAATGATCAGGACGCTGCCCTGACTGGCCGAGTGTATCACTGACTTTCGACGGAAGTCGGGAAAGTCCGTGACAGCGAGCAAGTCCATGACACCCCAGGCCTGGTTGGTCGAATCCCCATGCATCGCTATCCCGAGGGACTTGCGCACAGCGCTATGCGCTCCGTCGCAACCGACGACGAAACCGGCTCTTACGGTCTCCAGCCCTCCTTTTCGCGGGGGATCGACCCGTTCGAACGTGACTGTAACTGGGTATTCTGGAGGCTTTTTCCGTAGGTCGGCTTCGCCAGCGTCGCCGCAAGGAGAGCTTGAAATGGTTAGATCAATCAGACGGCGCGAATAATCGGGCTCCAGACGCGCCGCCGAATTGCGCATCACGTCCAGGTAGAAATCGTGCACGCGTGCCTGGTTCAGGATCACGTGTGGGAACTCGGAGAGTCCGTCTTCGACATCCTGGATCACCTTGCCGCGGACGATCTTTTCGCGCTGCTCGTCATCAGGCCTCCAGAACGCGGTCTCGTTTACCCAATAGGCCTCCTTCAGCACGCGGCCACTGAATCCGAAGGCTTCAAACATTTCGACGGTCCGACACGCGATACCATCAGCCTGGCCGATGAGTAGTCGGCCGGACTTCTGGTCGACGATTCGGGTCTTAATGTCGGGGAAGGCCACCAGTTGCGCGGCTAACGTGAGGCCTGTCGGCCCGCATCCCACGATCAGAACGTCGACTTCTCCCGGAAGAGTTTCCGAAGGTTGCGTCACCCCCTGCCGCTGTGGCCGTTCTGCGACTTCAGGATCGCCGGGCCTAAATCCATTCAGATGAAATTGCATGAAGCCCTCCGCCGCACCGGTTAGTCGATTCCCGTGGACTGTCTCCAAGGTTTATGCCTATATTATCTAGGTAGTGGAGCAAAGGAACCTTAACAGTTTTCAAACCACGTCTCCGCTGTCTGGCCTGCTTACAGGCTCAGTGGCGAGTCACGCGCCAACCGGAACCTGGCCTGTTCGGCGCCAACTTGACGGGAAACGCCCTTTGCTGATCTGAGAAGTCGCGGGACCGCGAACGCACCGAGCATAATTGAAGTTCGGCTTCCGGAACGCGCACGAGAGCAGCAGAAACCCGGGCTCAAGCTGCCATCCGTTCCGGCTCTGTAGTTTGTGGTCGTGGGCGGAAGCGTGGGTACCAGCGCCGAAATACCCCGTCCAGTTCCCCGTTGAGAACCTTCGTCCGGGTCTGCAATAGCAGATGCGCTCCTCGCAGCGTCCATCCCATCTGCTGCTTCTTCACAAACCGCCGGCTCACTATTATGTCGATTCCACAAACGCAGTGCTGATCGTTTCGCCTTGCCGGTACCGCTCGCCGAAGTTCGGAATCGATTGTCGATTGTTCCGAATGTAAGTTTCAAATTCCGCCCAGCCGCCAGCTTCTGCACCGCGGCCGAGGGGTCGGCATCAGGTCCAGATCCAAGAAGAGGCTGCCGAGTCGTTCCAGCGCTTCATCTACATTGCCGTGCCACAACAGGTGCTTGATGCTTTCCACTTGTTTGGATACCCCACGGCCGTCGGTTGGCTGATCCGGCGGGAGCGCCTTGGTCTGTTGTTGCAGCACCGTCAGCCGCATCGTAATGTGAAACCAGTCGAGGATGTGTTCGCTGTTGGGGTCTTATTTTTGCGGACCACAGCTGAGCGTGCCGGGAGATAGCGAGCAAATTCTCGTACTAGTTGGGTTGCGGTCAATATTGCTCAAGATCTCCGACAGTTGCGCACCACCAAGAATCTGACAGTTACGAGGACTTTTTTGCGGTTGTTTTGGTTTGTTCGCGGTTGTTCTGGTAGCAATTTGGTAGCAAAATCAAGCTCGAAAACTGCGGCTCGCTGCTGCGCTTTTCGGGCTCGGGCAATGAGAGCCGCATCATTTACCCAAATGAGTCGGGTCTGTAGGATCGGCTATCTCCCACGCAAGTCCTTGAAATTTATGTGCATGCTGTACTGCTGGAGGCGGAGCGGAATCGAAAGAGATCTTTTGCTACCAGCAGAAACTCAGTAAAGATTGAAGAAAAACGCGTAACCGGCTGATTCTATTGGTTGCGGG
>JBPYDQ010000529.1:0-13188 GCA_051986135.1 Terriglobales bacterium
TGCGAAACTTGGTTCATGGGCCAGTCCCTGCCTGGGGTACGGTAAGAAGTTTCACCACCGGGTCACCGAGGGTGCAAAGGAAGAACGTTGCGCTTCCGCTCGGCCTACTTGGCATAGTCGCGATCGATGGGCTGCTCGTTTCTCAGAGCATCGTCGGTTTCAGATGGTGCCATTCGGTCGCCTGCTCGTATGCATAAGCCAAATCGATGACGGCCCGCTCGCCCCAGTGTGGACCTGCGATCTGCACCCCAATGGGGAGCCCGGTTTTGGTAAAGCCGCACGGAATGGAAATCGCCGGTAGACCCCAAACATTGAAAGGCCGTGTGTTGCGCAAAAGAAACAATTCCGTGGGACGAAGTGCCTGACTGTTCTGCCTGAGGGATCGAATGGCGGGCGGTGGGATTGGTACCGTCGGGGTAATCAGCACCTCGACTTGCTCGAACACGCTTCGAATCTCGTGGCGCTGTTGGGCCAGTTCGCGGGCGAAACGGTGGCGATCTTCGGGAGTGAACTTCTCACCCGTGCGGATCCGGCGCAAGGTTTCCGGGTCGTAGAGCTCTGGATTCTCGAAAACCCATGCGGCGTGGTAGGCGTACGCCTCGGCGGCTTGCAGTGAGCGGTCAGCATTTACCGGTAAGGTCACCTCACGAATTTCCTTCACCAGGGTTTTGAGAATCGACAAAGCCTCGTCGACTGCCGTGGAAACCTCTGGATCGAGATCGCCGAAGAAATAAGCGCGGGGAACCGCGGCTCGCAACTGGCGCGCATCGCTCGCAACTCTCACTTCGCTTGGCAACATTATTCCAGGTGCCGGCTCGCGACCTTGGTGGGCAATCACATCGAACACCGCACCGGCGTCTGCCACCGACGTGGTGAGCGGGCCCGCGTGGTCCAGCGACCAAGACAGCGGAATTACCCCGCCCATGCTGACACCTCCATAGGTGGGTTTGAGGCCGACCACTCCACACAGCGCCCCCGGTTCGCGTACTGAGCCGGCCGTATCGGTGCCGATGGCGGCGTAACACAGCCCCGCGGCTACAGCAGCCGCCGATCCACCGGAAGAGCCACCGGTAATGTACGCGGTATTCCAGGGATTGCGTACTTCCCCGAAGTGACTGACGAGCGAGCTGGCGCCGTATGCAAATTCGTGCAGGTTTTGTTTTCCGAGGAATATCGCGCCGGCGGCCCGCAGTTTCCTCACCAGCTCGGCATCCTCTGCCGGTACCCGATCCTTGAACAGGGCGCTGGCAGCCGTGGTGCGCACACCTCGGGTGTCGATGATGTCTTTCAGACCAATCGGAATTCCGTGCAGCGGACCTCGCCACAGACCTCGCTGGATTTCCGTCTCCGCAGCGCGCGCTTCGGCGAGAGCCGATTCGCCGGTCACGGTGATGAAAGCATTCAGAAGCGGATTGAATTTTTCAATTCGGGAAAGACACTCCTCGGTCAGTTCGACCGGAGAAATGGATTTGCGGCGCAGTTGCCGGGCAACTTCCACAATGCTCATGAATGCCAAAGTATAGCGGGAGACGACTCGCCGTGAGAAACGCGATCGAGAAAGAGTCTATAATCTCGATTGGCTGGAACGGCCCGCGGAGGCTCGGAGATGTCGCAGTTAACCGTTACCCCGGTTATCACTCGTGGATTTTTCCTCGACGGCAAGTGGATCGAAGAGGGCGAACTGCGGGAAGTCCGCTCGCCTTATGACCAGACGGTTATTGCACAGGTATTCCAGGGCACCGCGGACCATGCCGAGGCTGCCATCCGCGCCGCGGTAAAAGCGTTCGGCACAACACGCCGTCTGCCGGCGTTCGAACGGCAGCGTGTCCTGCGTCGCGTGGCCGAGAGCATCGCCGAGCGCAAACAGGAATTGGCCCGCACTATCGCCCAGGAAGCCGGCAAGCCCATCCGGGCAGCGCGAACGGAGGTCGATCGCGCCGTCTTTACGTTTACCGTTGCGGCCGAGGAGAGCACAAGAATCTATGGCGAATACCTTCCCCTCGATTGGCAGGAATACACGGCCGGAAGGTGGGGAATCGTCAAAAATTTCCCGGTAGGCCCGATTGCAGGCATTACTCCCTTCCATTTTCCTCTCAACCTGGTCGCTCACAAGGTGGCGCCAGCCATTGCTGCGGGTTGCCCAATCGTGGTCAAGCCCGCGCCCGCCACGCCGCTCACGGCGCTGCTGTTGGCCGAAGCTGTTCAGCAGGCGGGTTGGCCTGATGGTGCCTTGAACGTGCTGCCTCTTTCCGAGGAAGATGCCGGGCTGCTCGTGACCGACGATCGCATCAAGCTCATCAGCTTTACCGGCAGCGCCAGGGTCGGTTGGGCGATCAAGCGCAACTGTGGAAAGAAGAAGGTGATCCTCGAACTCGGAGGCAATGCCGGTGTCATCGTTCACAGCGACGCCGACGTGGCCTACGCTGCCGAACGCTGCGTTACAGGCGGATTCAGCTGCGCCGGCCAGAGTTCGATTTCCGTGCAGCGCATCCTGGTCGAGCGCTCGGTTTACGGCAAATTTACCGATCTTCTGGTTGCGGCCGTCTCCCAATTGCGGACCGGCGATCCGTTGGAGGAGAGTACGGATGTAGGCCCTCTGATTCAGGAATCGGATGCGGCTCGCGCCGCCGACTGGGTGCAGGAAGCCGTGGACGGCGGTGCCCGCCTGCTCTGTGGCGGGCAGCTCCGGGGTGCTCTACTCGAGCCAGCGGTGCTAACGGGCACCAGGCCGGACATGCGGGTCAATTGTGAGCAGATTTTTGCGCCGGTCATGACGGTCGAACCATATGACGATGTCGAGGCTGCGATCCGTACGCTCAACAATTCCGCATACGGATTGCAGGCGGGTATTTTCACGCGCGACGCCAATCTGCTGTTCCACGCCTATGAGGAGCTCGAAGTCGGAGGTCTGATCGCTGGCGATGTGCCCACGTTCCGCATCGATCACATGCCTTTCGGGGGATTAAAGAACTCCGGGCTGGGACGCGAAGGCTTGCGTTATGCCATTGAAGAAATGACCGAGCCGAAGCTGCTAGTCATGAATCTTCGATGAGCGGCTGGCCGGTGTTGCCTGGAAAGCAAACGTCGCGATCCGACTATGCGAGCACGCTTAATTTTCCTCGAACCGGGATATCAGACGAGTGGCGATTTTGTTGGGCGGCAATTCGATGGCGTTTTGCCTGCCAAAAATAAAACTCGCTTCACCCGCTTGCGAGAAACAGCATGCGGCTTGTTATAATCACAAGTTTTAGTAAGTGCCGTCACGATCATTTGTGAGTGGCGAAGCAGCCGCACAATATGGCCCCGGGATCTCGGCGATGATCCCAGTACCGTTCGAATTGTGATCGATGGCCCAAATCTTTCATCGCAGTACCAATACCATCTCGCGCGCTACGATTTTTGGCGGAGTTTTTGTCGTTTGTTTCGCCTTCTGGGTAGCCTTAAAGATTGAGCTTTCTCCCTTTGTAACCTACGCTGGAGTGGCCCGGCCGCAGCCGGTTCCCTTCAGTCACCAGCACCACGTGTCAGGCCTGGGTATCGACTGCCGCTACTGCCACACCTCGGTCGAGACTTCGAGTTTCGCGGGCATCCCGCCCACCAAGACCTGTATGAATTGCCACTCGCAGATCTGGACCAAGGCGCCCATGCTGGAACCGGTGCGCGAGAGTTTTCGCACCGACCGGTCGCTGGTCTGGGCTCGCGTCAACGATTTGCCCGACTTCGTTTATTTCAACCACAGCATTCACGTCAACAAGGGCGTTGGTTGTAACACTTGCCACGGCCCGGTCGATCGCATGCCCTTCATGTACAACTACGCTTCGCTGCGTATGGGGTGGTGCCTGGAATGTCACCGCGCGCCGGAGAAAAATCTCCGTCCCCGGGACCAGGTCTTCAACATGCGTTATCAGCAGCCCACGCCTCAGAGCCCGGTTGCGTTGGACGATCGGGTGTTTTCTGACCAGCTATCACTCGGCCTCTATCTAGTGAAGAAGTACAAACTGCGCACCCAGGCTGACATTACCAGCTGCAGCACTTGTCATCGCTAATTTTTTATTCACCCGGTCACGAGAACCGCGGAAGCAAAAAATGGAAGACAGAGGCAAAAAATCACAGGAGATTTGCCCGGGCAAAAAGGGCGAGCTCAACTTCGTGATCGTTCGCCAGCAGCTTGAGCAGACCAAGGGCCCGGAATACTGGCGGAGCCTGGAAGAACTCGCTGGCAGTCGAGAGTTTCGCGAAATGATCGACCGCGAGTTTCCTAAAGGCGCGTCGGAGTGGCTCGATGGCGTCTCGCGCCGCGGCTTCCTGAAACTGATGGGAGCCTCGCTCGCGCTGGCGGGCATGACGGGCTGCACCAAGCAGCCGCTGGAGCCGATTGTCCCCTACGTGAAGCAGCCTGAGGAATTCGTTCCCGGCCGGCCGCTTTTCTATGCAAGCGCCTTCAGCCTGCGCGGATACGCCACGCCGATTCTGGTCGAGAGTAACCTGGGCCGGCCGACCAAGATTGAGGGCAACGCGCAGCATCCGGTCAGCCGAGGCGGCACGGATGCGTTCGCGCAAGCTTCGCTGCTTGATCTTTACGATCCGGATCGCTCCCAGACCATCACCTATCTGGGCGCTCCTTATTCCTGGGCATCGTTCCTCGAGGCCTTTCGCGGACCGCTGGCCTCCGAAAAGGCGCTGGCCGGCGCCGGCATCCGCGTCCTCACCCAAACCGTTGCATCGCCTACCTTGGCCGATCAACTGCAGGCTTTCTTGAAGCTGTATCCCTCGGCGCGATGGCACGTCTACGAGCCGGTAAATCGCGACAACGCATACGCCGGTGCGCAAATGGCATTCGGGCAAAGGCTCGAGACGCAATACAAGCTGGATCAAGCCGATGTAATCGTCTCGCTCGACGCCGATTTCCTGGCCGGCGGCTATCCGGGATTCACGCGCTATGCTCGCGATTACCGATCCCGTCGCGACCCCGATAAGGCAATGAACCGCCTCTACGTCATCGAGAGCACGATGACCTCAACCGGGGCCAAGGCGGATCACCGGCTAGGAATGCGCGCGGCAAAAATCGAGTGGTTCGCGCGCGCATGCAACCGCATCCTGGCTGAAGGCTCGCTGGGAAGTTCGCTCTGGACCCCCGAGGAGAGCACATTTCTGGCTGAGCTGGTGGAGGACTTGAAAGCGCACCGCGGCTCGAGCGTGATTATGGCGGGAGACAATCAGCCGCCGGCGGTGCACGCTTTGGCCCACGTCATGAATCAGTCGCTGGGCAATGTGGGGCGGACGGTCGTTTACACCGATTCGGTCAGCGCCAGCACCGTGAACTCAACCGACTCATTGCGTGAGCTGGTCTCCGACATGCGCCGCGGCCAGGTCGAAATGCTGATCATTCTCGGCGGCAATCCCGCCTACGATGCGCCCGCAGATTTTGGTTTTGCCGAAGCTTTAAGGAATGCCCCAGTCCCCGTCCGCATTCATCTCG
Organism: Terriglobales bacterium; assembly: GCA_051986135.1. GTDB lineage: Bacteria > Acidobacteriota > Terriglobia > Terriglobales > Acidobacteriaceae > Gp1-AA122. The sequence goes on from JBPYDQ010000529.1 coordinate 5,480, forward strand.
GTCTATATCAGAACGAAACCGCCGAGCTTTGCCATTGGCACGTCAACGAAGCACATTATCTTGAGGCTTGGGGCGACAGCCGGGCGTATGACGGAACCGTGAGCATCGTTCAGCCACTGATTGCTCCTCTGTACAACGGCAAAAGCATCTACGAATTCATGGCGTTGCTGTCCGGGGAGTCGGAGGCGAGCGGCTACGAAGTGGTGAAGGGTTATTGGCAGAAACAACATTCCGGCCCTGATTTCGATCAGTTCTGGCGGCGTGCTCTGCACGACGGCTGGATCCGAGGCACGACATTTTCCCCGAAGCAGGTCGAGCTCAAAGCGGCTAGCTTCCCCGAGACAACCGCTTTCAATCCGACGCCGATCGAAATGAATTTCCGTCCCGACCCATCGATCTGGGATGGGCGTTTCTCGAATAATGGCTGGCTGCAAGAGCTGCCCAAGCCCATGAGCAAAATGACCTGGGATAACCCCATTTATATTGCGCCGGCGATGGCCGACCGGCTGGGGGTCGAGACAAAAGATCTGGTTGAGCTCGAACTGGAGGGCAAGAGCCTTCAGGTCCCTGTCTGGGTGCAGGCTGGTCAACCTGACAACACGGTTACGGTATTCCTCGGCTACGGGCGCAGGCGTGCCGGGCGCACGGGAACTGGCTTCGGCTTTGATTCTTACCAGCTGCGCACGAGCGCCATTCCCTGGTTCGCGAGTGGTCTCAATATCCGTAAAGTAAGCGGCACTTACGAGTTGGCCTCCACCCAGGGCATGCAGAGCATGGACGACGAAATTGGTCGGAGGCCGCTGGTGCGCGAAACCAGTCTCGAGAAATACCAGAAGGAGCCAAACTTCGCCCAGGAGCAAGAGCCTCATCCAGACCAGACTCTGTACCCCGTGCTGCCGGGCTGGGACTACAGCCAACAGCCGTACGCCTGGGGCATGGCTATCGACCTGAACGCTTGCATAGGCTGCAACAACTGCATCGTCGCCTGCCAGTCGGAGAACAACATCGCTGTGGTTGGCAAAGATCAAGTGAATCGTGGCCGACACATGCACTGGCTGCGGGTCGATACCTACTACCAGGGTGAGCGCGATAAGCCGCGCGCCTTCTTCCAGCCGGTTCCGTGCATGCAATGTGAGAACGCGCCCTGCGAGGTCGTCTGCCCGGTGGGCGCCACCGTCCACAGCACCGAAGGGCTGAATGACATGGTCTATAACCGCTGTGTTGGCACGCGGTATTGCTCGAACAACTGTCCCTACAAAGTCCGGCGGTTCAATTTCCTGCGCTTCCAGGATTGGGAGACGCCGCAATTCAAGATGATGCGCAATCCCAACGTCACGGTTCGCAGCCGTGGCGTGATGGAGAAGTGCACTTACTGCATCCAACGCATCGCACAACATCGAATAGATGCGGAGCGAACCGACACTCCGATTAAGGATGGCGAGCTCCAAACCGCATGCCAGCAGTCCTGCCCGTCCGAGGCGATTGTCTTCGGCAACATCAACGATCCCAACAGCAAGGTAGCCAAGCTGAAACGACTGCCACGTAACTACTCACTGCTGGGTGAGCTGAACACGCGGCCGAGAACGACGTATCTGGCCGAGATCCGCAACCCGAATCCGCGGCTCAAACAGTCGGACGAGAGCTAGCCGATGGACAACGAAACCCCACGGAGCGAACGGCGCCGGGCCCCGGTAATCGAGCCGGGTCATACCTTTGCCACGATCACCGACAAGATCAGCTCCATTGTCCTGGCGCGTCCGGTGTCGAATGCTTGGTTGGTGGGATTTGGTTTTGCCGGTCTCATCACCATGATGCTGCTCTACGCCATCGGATACCTGTTTTTGCGGGGGGTCGGAATCTGGGGGGTAAACATCCCGATCGGCTGGGGATTTGCCATCGTCAATTTCGTGTGGTGGATCGGAATCGGCCACGCCGGCACGCTGATCTCAGCCATTCTTCTCTTGCTGCGGCAGTCGTGGCGTAATTCGATCAACCGCTTTGCCGAAGCCATGACGCTGTTCGCCGTGGCTTGTGCCGGCATGTTCCCGCTGCTGCACCTGGGACGTCCCTGGCTCTTCTACTGGCTGTTCCCCTACCCCAACAGCATGAATTACCAGCCGCAGTTCCGCAGTCCGCTGGTGTGGGATGTTTTCGCGGTCTCGACTTACTTCACCATCTCTCTGGTTTTTTGGTTCATTGGGTTGATTCCCGATTTAGCTACCCTTCGCGACCGCGCCCAGAACAAATGGGCGGCGATTATCTACGGCATCCTGGCTATGGGCTGGCGTGGGTCGGCCCGGCACTGGAAGCGTTATGAGACGGCTTATCTGCTGCTCGCCGGTCTGGCGACACCGCTGGTGCTATCGGTTCACACGGTAGTGAGCTTTGATTTTGCCATCGCTATTCTCCCCGGCTGGCACACCACCATTTTTCCGCCCTACTTCGTTGCCGGCGCCATCTATTCCGGATTTGCCATGGTCCTGATGCTGGCCATTCCCATTCGCAAGCTTTACGGCCTGGAAGATTTCATCACCCTACGCCATCTCGATAATTCGGCAAAGGTCATGCTGGCGACTGGCCTGATCGTTGCCTATGGATATGCGGTGGAAGCATTCATGGGCTGGTACAGCGGCAATCATTTCGACGCGTTCCTGCTGTGGAACCGCCTGCATGGACCGTATCGCTTCATCTATTACGCTCTGCTGTTCTCGAACATTGCTTTTCCTCAGCTGCTTTGGTGGCGAAGCTGGCGGATAAGACCCGCGCGCTTGTTCGTGGTCTCGGCCGTGATTCTGACGGGAATGTGGCTGGAACGCTTCGTCATCGTCGTTATCAGCCTGCACCGCGATTTCTTAACGTCCTCGTGGGGAATGTACTACCCCACCAAATGGGACTGGATGACCTACATTGGCACCATTGGCTTTTTCCTTTTTGCCTTCTTCCTGTTTGTCCGCATCCTGCCCATGATCTCCATCTTTGAAATGCGCACCCTGCTGCCGGAAGCGGAGGTCAAAGAAGCAGAATGAAGCGCACGCGGATTTACGGGCTGATGGCCGAATTCGAAACGCCTACCGACATCGTGAGTGCCGCCAAACGTACGCACGAAGCCGGCTATCGCAAGATCGACGCTTATTCTCCCTTCCCCATCGAGGAATTAGCCGAGGCGATCGGCTTTCATCGTGACACGGTGGCGCTGGTTACCTTGATCGGCGGTTTGCTGGGCATGTTCGGCGGATACTTCATGCAGTACTGGATCCATGTCATCCACTACCCCACCAACGTGGGCGGGCGCCCGTTCAATTCCTGGCCGGCCTTCATCGTGGTCACGTTTGAATTGACGATCCTATGTGCCGGCCTGGCAGCCGTGTTTGGCATGCTGGCGCTGAACGGCCTGCCCATGCCGTACCACCCGGTATTCAACGTTCCACGATTTGCCTTCGCCACCAAAGACCGCTTCTTCCTGATAATCTTTTCGTCTGACAGAAAGTATGATCCGGCCGAGACCCGACGCTTTCTCGAGAGCCTCGCACCGCGATCCGTTTCGGAGGTCCCAAGCTGATCATGCTGAGCCTCCGCAAACTCTGTCCGCCGGGGATGGTCGCCGTGCTGCTGCTGGCCGGATGCCGGCAGGACATGCACAACCAGCCCCATCTCAAGCCGCTGGCCGAAAGCGATTTTTACGCCGATCTGCGTTCCGCCCGACCTCCGGTCGCGGGCACCGTGGCGCGCGGTCATCTCGAGGCCGATTCTTATTTCTATAGCGGCATGCTGCCTGGTAGCAATACTCCGGGCAACTACATGCCTTTTGCCGTAACGAATCAGGTTTTAGCTCGCGGCCGACAGCGCTTCGATATCTATTGTGCGCCATGTCATTCAAGGCTCGGCGATGGAAACGGAATCGTTCCCTCCCGCGGTTTCGCGCGCAAGCCGCCCTCCTACCACATCGAGCGTTTGCGCCAGGCGCCGCTGGGCTACTTCTTCGATGTCATGACGCGAGGTTTCGGCATGATGCAGGACTACGCCGCGCAAATTACGCCCGAGGATCGCTGGGCGATCGTCGCCTACATACGCGCTCTGCAATTGAGCCAGAACGCCTCGTTGGCCGAAATTCCGCCCGGCCAGCAGGTACCATCCCGGCCGCCGCGGTTTCGCGGTGAACCGCCGAACGGGGGAGTTCTTCCGGAAGTCGAGCCGCCGACCAGCTCGGCCGAGGAGCCCAGGTGAGCAGCACCATCTATATGAATCAAGCCGATCTCGAGGCTCCGCCGTTCGCGCGCAGAATTCAGATGCGCTCCTTGGTGATCGGGCTCCTGTTCACGCTGCTGACGGTCATAGCCGCCTGGACCCGTCCGCACCGGCAGTTTTGGCATGCCTATCTGCTCGGCTTCATGGGCTGGTTGGGCCTCAGCCTGGGAAGCATGGCTTTCTTGATGCTGTGGTATTTGACCGGCGGACGCTGGGGCATTACGGCGCGGCGAATCCTCGAAGCCGCCATGCGGACTCTGCCATTGATGGCACTACTGTTCATTCCGCTGGCGGTAGGTGCGCGCTGGCTCTATGATTGGGCCGATCCCAACCAGCTGGCGCACAATCCTGAACTTCACCAGATCAAGCTGGTATACCTGAATCTCACCGCATACCGGCTTCGCGGCCTTCTCTACTTCGTCCTCTGGCTGGGCCTTGCTTATCTGCTCAGCAAATGGTCACGCGAGCAGGACCATCCTCCCGTGCGCAATCTCAACCGGCGCTTTTCAAAGTTGAGTTCCGCCGGCGTGATCGTCTACGGCTTCACCCTGACCTTTGCCGCGATCGACTGGGTCATGTCGCTCGATGCGAGCTGGATCTCCACCGTATATGGCCTAATCTTTCTTGCCGGACAGGTCCTGATCGCCATTTGCTTCCTGGTGGTGGTCGAAACCATGCTTTCGAACTACCAGCCGTTCTCCGAAGTCCTGACGGCAAAGAACCTGGGAGACCATGGCAACCTGATGCTCACGTTTGTCATGTTGTGGGCTTACATGTCGTTTTCTCAGTTGCTCATCATTTGGTCGGGGAACCTTCCGGATGAGATCCGTTGGTATTTGCCGCGCTGGCACAACGGCTGGCAATTTGTAGGCTTGTCTCTGGCGGGGTTGCACTTCGCCCTGCCCTTCGCCTTGCTGCTTTCTGCGCCGCGGAAGCGCAACGCCCATCGCTTGGTCAAAGTGGCGGTTTGGCTATTTCTCATGCGTTGGGTGGATTTGTTCTGGTTCATCGAGCCGGGCGAGCACCCCCGGTTCTTTGTCGACTGGCTTGACGTTGTCATTCCGGTAGCGATGGGGGGATTCTGGTTGGCGTACTTCTTCTACAACTTGAGATCGCGTCCGCTGCTGGTCTTATATGACCCGCGCACGCAGTCAGCGCTGGAGCCGGCACATGAGTGAAGAGCTCGAAAATCCGGAAGTGGCCTACGAAGACTCCGACCTGAGTGCGCCCGCCATTCTTGGGTTTCTGGTAGGCCTGGCCATTGTCAGTCTGGTGATGCAGATCATTTTGGTCGGCATGTTCAACTACCTGGATCGCTATACGAGAGTGCACCAGGCGGCAACGAACCCGCTGGCTCCCGCGACCGCAGCCGATTTGCGGAATCCGGGCCCGCAAGTAGCCAACCAGTTCCCGCTGCCCCGGCTGGAGACCAATGAGCTTGACCAATTAAACGATCAGCGCCTCGAGGAACAGAAGATTCTTAGCACCTACGGCTGGGTGGATCAGAAGGCCGGCGTGGCCCACATTCCGATTGAACGGGCCATCGAGTTGCTGGTCCAGCGCGGCTTGCCCGTGGCGCCGCCCAATATGATCGAGACCGACGACCGCGCCAAACGTAAACCATCCGGCCGGGGCAAGTCCGGCGAGAAGGTAGGAGTCGGCAGGCAGGGATCAGGAGTCGATAAACCCGTTGCCAGCAATTAAGGAATCGGGGAGAGCGGCGCGGCTTCAGCCGCGGCCTCCAAACAAAATGAATTTTCCGAGAGACAGAAGGACGACGAAGTGAGTAACCGACTACAAGTCGCGCTATTGATCCTGGCCACAGCCGCATCCCTATGGGCGCAAGGCATGGGTCCCAGCATCGAATCGCCACCCGCGAACGTGCGTCCGCCCGGTCTGAAACATGTCGGCATCGAGCAACACCTGAATGACCAAATTTCGGCGGACCTCCCATTCCGCGACGAGACGGGAAAGTCGGTTCGCTTGGGCGATTACTTCGGCAAGCGTCCGATCATCCTAAACCTCGTTTACTACAAATGCCCGATGCTGTGCAGCGAGGTCCTGAGCGGCCTGACCAGCGCGTTGAAAGGAATGAAATTTAATGTCGGCCAAGATTTCGACGTGCTCACGGTCAGCTTCGACCCGCGCGAAACGCCGCAAGATGCGAGCGCAAGCAAAGCCACATGGTTGAAACGCTATGGTCGTCCAGGCGCGGAGAAGGGCTGGCACTTCTTAACCGGCGCTCAGGCATCGATCGACGCGCTTACCAAAACCGCCGGGTTCGGTTACGACTACAGTGAAAAAAGCGGCCAGTTCGCCCATGCCACCGCCATTATCCTGCTCACCGGGCAAGGAAAAATCGCGCAGTATTACTACGGCGTGGAATTCTCGCCCAAGGATCTGCGGCTGGCCATGGTCGAGGCTTCCGACAACAAAATCGGCAGCCTCACGGATCAGGTTCTGCTCTACTGTTATCACTACGACCCGAACGCCGGACGCTACAGTCTCCTGATCCTCGGAGTACTGCGCCTGGCAGCAGTGGCTACCATGGTGTTGCTGGGCGGGTTCCTGTTGGTGATGTTTCGCCGCGACGCCTTACAGGAGAAATCGCAATTGGAACGGATTCCGTAACCTATGTTCTCGAATTCTTTTCCACTGTGGCCCACGCGAGCCTCGACCATCTCGGGGCAGGTGGATGCCCTGTTCATATTCCTGCTGATGCTATGCGGGCTGATGTGCGTAGCCATCTTCGCCGCCATCGTGGTGTTTGCCATTCGCTACCGGAAACGGCCGGGATATCAAGCCACGCAGATCGAAGGCTCCAATGCGGTCGAATTCACCTGGACATTTATTCCGGCGGGCATCTTTCTATTCATTTTTGTGTGGGGCGCCTATATCTTCTTTCTGGAACGGACCCCGCCCAGGGATTCGATCGATGTGTACACCGTGGCCAAGCAGTGGATGTGGAAATTCCAGCATACCGAGGGCCAGCGCGAGATAAACGAGCTGCATATTCCGATTGGCCGTGATGTGCGCATGATCATGACCTCGCAGGACGTGATCCACAGTTTTTACGTTCCTGCTTTTCGAATCAAGCAGGACGTCTTGCCGGGCCGTTACACCATCGCCTGGTTTCGCGCCAGCAAGGCCGGAACCTACCACCTGTTCTGCGCCGAGTATTGCGGGACCAATCACTCGGGAATGATCGGCTCGGTGGTCGTGATGGAACCGGCCGAATTCCAGAGTTGGCTCAGCGGCGGTGGCCCCATGGGCTCCCTGACCCAGACGGGTGAGGGATTGTTTCAATCGCTAGGCTGCTCGACCTGCCATCGCATGGATACACAAGGTCGTGGTCCCAATCTGATGGGTGTCTTCGGCAAACCTGTCCTTCTCGAAGATGGCAGAACTGTCACGGCGGATGAGAACTACGTTCGCGAGTCGATTCTCAGCCCGGCAGCAAAGGT
>JBPYDQ010000530.1:0-8791 GCA_051986135.1 Terriglobales bacterium
AGCGTCTTGCATGGACTTCGCCGGCACTGGTGCCGTGCTGCCGGTCGTCATGATCTTTTTCGCGATTTATTTTTGGCGCCGCCTGAAGGAATTGCCGATAGCGGGCGATTTGGTTTTCACTTCGCGGTCTGTTCAACCCATCGAGACAGCTGCGTTTGTTTAGCTGTTCCCAAGCGATCGCCTCGTCAGCGCCCAGCCAGGCAGACATTTTTTAGCGCATCCTCGGTAACTTGCGAAACGTCCAATGGTGGTTAGGTAACCGTTCCCGGAGGCGGACCAATGATTGCTCGCATATGGCGTGGCGTAACCAAAGAATCTGATAAAGACAGGTATTTTGACTACCTCAACCAAACTGGCTTACCGGATTACCGCTCCACCGAGGGCAATCGGGGCGTCTGGGTGTTGCGTCGTGTGCACCAGGGCAGGGCGGAATTTACGCTCATCTCGCTGTGGGATTCGTACGACGCCCTGCGAGCCTTCGCCGGGCCGGAGTACGAAAAGGCCGTCTACTATCCGGAGGATGAGAAATTTCTCCTCGAACTGGAGCCTCATGTTACGCACTACGAAGTTCTGACTGGTCCGTCGCGATAAGCAGCTCACGCCAGTAGACGCTTCCCGCTGCCGCAACTGAAATCGCCGCTTCTCCGAAGCGACTGAAAACAGGATAAATCCCCAGCTTGACTTTAATAGCAATCTGCTATATATAAATAGCTATCTGCAATATGACACTTGGGGAAAAGATGCGCTATCTGCGGGAAGTTGAAGGGACGCTGCGCGGCCTCGGCCGCGAGATGACTCAGCAGGAGGTCGTCGAGGCTATCCGCAAGGAGGTGGGCAAGGGCATCAGCCAGGCGTATCTGTCGCAGATCGAGCGTGGAACCCGGCCGCACCTGACCAACTCCACGCGCATGCTGCTGGCGCATTTTTTCAAGGTACACCCCGGTTATCTGGTGGATGACCCGGAGGGTTTCGCCAATGAACTGATTTCCGACGTTGGCGTGCTGGAAGACCGGCTGGATTTGTGGCTGATCAACGGCGCCGAGCGCTTCAGACGCGATCCGGAAGTATCCCATGCACTGCTGGAAGTGGCGCGGCACGAGGATTCGCGAGGCTGTCTGATTTTGCTGGGTGCGATCCTGGAGACGCCCAAAATGGCCGAACGCCTCTTGCAGGTGCTCAAGCCCGAAGTTCATGCGCGGCGAGAGCAAGGCAAACGGGCCGGCAAGAATGGGAGACCCTGGCTATGATCAATTGGGCAGACGTCTATCTGATCTGTTTCGCCGTAGGATTCGCCTTCAGCTTGTTGTCGTTTTTTCTGGGCGGGATTCACTGGCATCTCCCCTTTCATTGGCACCTCCCTTTCGAGGCGCCGCATGTTCACGTTGGATCCCACGTGCCTGCCGGAGGGCAAGGGCATGCTGGAAGTGCAGCGCATGTCTCGCCCTTCAATCCGATGATCCTTGCGGCATTTCTGGCCTGGTTCGGAGGGACGGGATATCTGCTCACGCGCTTCTCCACGGTGCGATTTGTGGGCGGGTTGTTGTTGTCGGTTGCTGCCGGGATCCTCGCCGCAGCCTTCATTTTTCTGTTCCTGACGCGCGTGCTGATTTCGAAGGAGGAAAATCTGGATCAGGCAGACTACGAAATGGTTGGTGTGCTAGGTCGGATCACGAGTTCGGTCCGCGGGGGCGGCACGGGCGAGATTGTCTATTCGCAGGCCGGAACGCGGCGCGTCTCGGCAGCGCGTAGCGAAGACGGCAAAGCCATCGCCAAGGGATCTGAGGTATTGGTGACGCGCTATGAGCGCGGCATCGCTTACGTGCGGCTTTGGCAAGAATTGACCGGGGAAGAACAGGCGTCCGAGTCGGCCCGCAATTAAACCGCTCGCGTCATCCCGACCCCGAGCGCCGTCGGGGAGAGATCGGTTTCTTGCTCGGAGGTAGAAAATGAATCGGAGGCGTTTTCCATTATGTTCCTGGCTGCTGTCGCTGTCGTTGCCGCTCAGGGCGCTCCCTGACTGGCAGCTGTTGGACGGGCTGCCGATGTCGACGGCATTTCCATGCTGGCAATGAGCTCAACGGCCAGATGGGGCGCGGCGATTCGGGTGCCGCAGTGAGAGTTTCGAGTCTGTGCTCGTCCACGGTTCCGCTGGCGACCAAAAGACTGACGACCGGTTTTTCGAGGAGGCGTTATGTTCGGGATGTCACCGCTGATTGAAATCTGGGTCTTTGCTGGCCTGGGAGTGCTCGTCATCATGTTCCTGATGAGCATGCTGGCACGGCTTTACCGCAAAGCTGGGCCGCATGAGGCGCTGGTCGTGTATGGCTTTCGTGGGACCCGCGTGGTGAAAGGTCATGGCACGATCATCTTCCCCATGGTCGAGAACTGCCGCGAGCTTTCCCTGGAATTGATGTCGTTCGATGTGGCTCCGCAGCAGGATCTCTATACCAAGCAGGGCGTGGCGGTAACGGTCGAAGCCGTGGCGCAGATTAAGGTCAAGTCCGATACCGAATCCATCCTGACCGCTGCCGAGCAGTTCCTCACCAAGACGGACCAGGAGCGCGAAGGACTGATCCGGTTGGTAATGGAAGGGCACCTGCGCGGCATCATTGGCCAGTTGACCGTAGAAGAAATCGTCAAGCAGCCGGAGATGGTGTCCGATCGCATGCGTTCGACCTGCGCGGACGACATGAACAAGATGGGGCTGGAAGTGATTTCCTTCACCATTAAGGAAGTACGTGACAAGAACGAATACATCCTGAACATGGGTAAGCCGGATGTAGCCCGCATCAAGCGTGACGCGGACGTTGCCGCTGCCGAAGCCGATCGCGATACGGCTATTAAGCGCGCCCTCGCCCAGCGCGAATCTGCCGTTGCCAAAGCGCAAGCGGATCAGGAGCGCGTATTAGCGGAAACCTTATCACTGGCTAAGCAGGCCGAATCGCAACGCGACCTGGAAATCAAAAAGGCCCAGTACCAGGAAATGATGAAGAAGCAGCAGGCCCAAGCTGACAAAGCGTACGACATCCAGACCAACATCATGCAGCAGCAGGTGGTGGCTGAGCAGGTGAAGGTGCAGCAAGTCGAAAAAGAACAGCAGGTGAAGGTGCAAGAGGCCGAGATAAATCGCCGCGAGAAAGAGCTGATCGCGACGGTGCTGAAGCAGGCGGAAATCGAGCGTCAGCGGATCGAAACGCTGGCCGCAGCCGAGAAGCAGCGCCTGATGGTCGAAGCCGAGGGTCACGCTTCCTCAATTCGTCAGCAGGGCGAAGCGGAAGCGGAAATCATCTTCAAGAAGGGCGACGCGGAAGCCAGAGCAATGAATGTCAAGGCGGAGGCCTATCAGGAATACAACCAGGCCGCGGTGGTTGACAAACTGCTGACCGGTCTTCCCGATGTGGTCAAGGCTCTGGCGAGTCCGTTGGCCAACGTCGATAAAATTACCATTGTTTCCACGGGCAACGGCGACGCTGCCGGTATGAGCAAGGTTACCGGTGATCTTGCCAAGATGGCAGCACAAGTACCGGCGCTCTTCGAGACGCTCTCGGGCATGAGCATGACTGAGCTGCTCTCGAAGGTGCGTACCATCGGCGATCAGGCTCCAAAACCGGACGCAGGGCTGCCGGCGGGGAAAAGCGGCGCCACTAAGGCCGGCAAATCGGAAGAAAAGGATGACCACAAGGGACAGGAAACATCTCCGTCGTGAATTGGTGTGCCCTTCGTGGTCGGCCTTTTACTGAGTTGACAACTGGCAGCTGAAAGGCAGGAAAGGAGTTCGTCATGGCATTGCTGGAGCGAGTCTCGACCTTGATTCGAGCGAATCTGAATGACCTGATCGACCAGGCCGAGGATCCCGAAAAGATGATTAAACAAGTGATCCTCGATATGCAGAACCAGCTATTGCAGGTAAAGACGCAGGTGGCGATAGCCATCGCCGATCAGCACCTGCTCGAGAAAAAGCAGAAGGAAAATGAAGACAGGCACGGCGAATGGAATCGCCGGGCGGAGTTGGCCGTAGACAAAAAGGATGATGACCTGGCCCGCGCAGCCCTGGAGCGTGCCATGAGCTACCAAGAACTCGGCGAGAGCTTCGCGCAGCAGGTTGCCGATCAGAGACTCGAGGTCGAGAGTCTCAAGACGGCGCTCCGCAAGCTTGATCAGAAATTGTCAGAAGCCAAGGCCAAGGCCGATCTGCTGATTGCACAGCACCGCCGCTCGCGTGCCCTGGGGAAAGCTGCCGACGCGCATATGGCGATCGGCGATGGCTCCAAGGTGGCAGCATTCGACCGCATGAAACGTAAAGTGGCGCATTCGGAGGCAACTAGTCAGGCAAAGTCTGAAATGGCCGCCGACAACGTTGAGGAACGGCTTGCCGCCCTTGAAAAACAGGACCGCATCGAGCAGTTGCTGGTGGAGTTGAAGACTAAGCGCCGCGCGTGAACAACGGCCCTGGACCTGAATCGACGACTGGCAGCCGACCAATTCGAGGAGCCGATGCCGATATCGGAATGAACGAAGGGTCCCGAGTTGCGTAAGGTCCTCTTCTCTGCGCCTCCGTTCGATTGCCGCAGCCAGCGGTGCGGATGGTCACCCGGGGCCTAACGCACTCGTGATACGGGCTACCGTCTAGAGGACCTGAAGGTTGGCGGCAGAGTAGTGATTCACGCCGACGCGAGCAACAGCAAGCTCATTCGGGGTCAAGTCCGCTTGGGCGCGCGCAAGGCAAGAAACATGTCATCGGCTGAGAGCAGCAACCGCACCGAGCTGGCGGGAAGACCAGACGGGTCCGGGTTGCAGGCACACCAGCTACACACCGAACACGATAAGCATGCCGGGCACAGGATTACCATGTTCCGGCGCAGGTTTTGGCTATCGCTGGCGCTTACCCTCCCCACGCTGGTGTGAGGACACATGCTTCAACGGGCACTCCGTTACACAGCTCCACCGTTTCCTGGCGCGATGTGGATTCCGCCTGTGTTTGGAACAACAGTTTTCGGGTATGGCGGCTGAGTCTTCATCGAGGGGGCAATACGCGAGCTTCGCGCTCGTCTACCGCGGATGATGACGCTGATAGCGCTTGCCATCAATGTTGCTTTTGTGTTCAGCGTCGCCGTCACCCTCGGCTATCCGCGCATGCCACTCTGGGAAGACTGTCTACGCTTGTGACGATCATGCTTCTCGGTCACTGGGTTGAAATGCGGTCCATCGTGCAGGCGCAGGGCGCACTCAAGGAATTGGCGAAGCTTCTGCCTGACACTGCGGTGCGTATAGTCGGCGAACAGATGGAAGAGGTGCCCGTTTCCCAGTTGCGCGAGCGAGACGTCGTGCTCGTGCGTCCCGGCGCGAACGTTCCAGCAGACGGTGTGGTGCGTGAGGGCAAGAGCGACGTAAATGAATCGATGATTACCGGGGAGTCGCGGCCTGTTCATAAAGCACCCAGAGATAAGGTCATAGCCGGTACGGTCAACGGCTCAGGCTCGCTACGGATCGAAGTCACCGGAACAGGCGAATGCACAGCGCTTGCCGGCATCATGAGATTGGTCGCGCAAGCTCAGTCATCGCGCTCCCGAGCACAGGCGCTGGCCGATCGCGCAGCGTACATACTGACGCTTGTCGCACTCGGCGCTGGAGCCTTGACATTCACCATATGGCTCTTACTCCGTGCCGATACCGCATTCGCGGTCGAGCGACTGGTAACCGTACTCGTCATTGCCTGTCCCCACGCGCTCGGACTCGCCATCCCCTTAGTGATCGCCATCTCAACTACACTTGCTGCCCACAACGGACTTCTCGTGCGTTACCGCCTCGACCGGCCGAGGTCCGGGAGTTTGATGGAGAGAATTGGCAATTGATCCGGTTTCGGGGGCAACGGGTCCGCTGCGACGACAATGGGTGTTTATTCCAGTACGACGGCACCCTCGGTGAGTCAGTGCTGGCTGGCGAGGAACGAACATCTCGGCAACTTCTGGCCTGGGATGGTCACGAGTGGGGTGTGGCAGGAGGAACCGGAACCGAGGCATGGCTGTGGAATGGAGTGGATTGGGTGCGAGTTCTTGGGAACAGCCTCCACGTGCAGTATGGGGAGGCATTGGGTTCGACACCTACCGCCACGAACTCGTTTTGCTGACAACTCGCATGGAGACTTGGACCCTTCGCGAGGCGAAATGGATGAGATTACAACCAAGAGCTCGCCCGAACCGGTTCCCAACGGATTCTTCCGAGTGGCTTACGACCCCTCCCTCAAGACCAGTTTGTTTTTCGGTGGTGAGAGCCGGTCGGCCGAGCCGGAGAAAGACTGGGCATATCCTGAAGGCACTTGGACCTACGACAGTCAGAACTGACGCTACACTGACAGCACGATCTTGTTCCATAGGTCAACTGCGCTGTTTGGGCAAACGTCAACCGCAATTTTCACTAATATTCCTAACCCTCTAGGTGGCGGATTCATCTCTTAGCTTCTTCATTCTTCATTGACGAGCACGACCCCGGCCTTCTGCTTGATCGGCTGAACACAGATCCGGATCGTGGTACAAGCCAGCAGGCCGAATACTCCGCTTGGCAGGAGGTCGGCGTCATCTCCGGCAGCGGCTTGTTCACGCACCCGATCGAGCACCATTCTGAATCAAGAGCGAGCCAAATGTGCGACCGAGATCATGCAGCCTGATCTTCGGAATGCCTGCCTTAGAAAGAACGGGAAGAAAGTAGCGATTGTAAAGATTGTCGGCATCTTGTAAAGTTTACGGCCACCCCAGAACCGCGGCATTCGTCCGCGGATACCAGAAAACAGGAGAGAAATGGGACATGAAGAGAGTTTCATGTGCAGTGTTCGTGCTCACGTTTGTGCTCGCGACTCAGTCGCTCGCCGCGCAAATCCAAGGTCAATGGGTAATTGCCGGCACGATGCAAACCGGTCGGGAGTTCAACGCGCAGGTGCGGTTGGCCACTGGAGGAGTTCTCTCAATCGGGGGAGTAGACAACAACGGGAATCTTCTCCAATCGGCAGAAGTTTACAACCCCGGCCCCGGCACTTGGACCGCTGCCAGCAACATGGCTGAGGCTCGGGAGTACTTTCCGGCGGTAGTGCTGACGAGCGGAAAAGTCCTGGTCTCCGGTGGACTGGGTGCGGGCGGCAGCGTGTTGCCGGGCGCTGAGTTGTACGATCCCATCAAGAACCAATGGTCTCCGGCAGGCTCCCTTTCGGTGGCTCGCTTCGGTCACACCGCCACTCTGCTCACGAACGAGAAGGTGTTAGTGACGGGCGGCTGCACGTCCAGCACTTGCGGCACACCAGTCAGCGAACTCTACGATCCGGCATCAAACACGTGGTCGACGACCGGCAGCCTGAACACGGCTCGCTATTATCACACTGCCGTACGGCTGAAAACCGGCAAGGTGTTGGTCGTTGGGGGGTCTAGCGGCACCAACACTTCCTGCGAGCTCTACGATCCTGCCAAAGGCACGTGGAGTAATGCGGCCGGCACCCATGCGGGTCGCTATCTTAACACCACCACCCTCCTGCCGGATGGCAAGGTACTGGTCACTGGCGGCGCGAACGGCAGGTACCCCACAAGTTCCGCCGAACTCTACGACCCCAAAGCCAACACATGGACCCTAACCGGAAGCATGACAAATCGGTGGGGGCGTTACGCTCACACAGCCACGCTTCTCACAGATGGCACCGTTCTGGTGGCGGGTGGCGAGGGGCAGTCCATCAGCTGTGGGAAGCTTTGTACAGGTTTTATCCCGACCTTCACGACAGAAATCTACAACGAAGCTGCGGGCAAATTCACCACCGCGGCAAGCCTGCCCCGAGCGGTGGCGTATCACTCCATGACCCTGCTGGCGACGGGGCGGGCATTGGTGGACGGCGGCCTTGGGTATAACGCCTACTGTTGCGTGGTGGTCAACAACGCCGAAGTCTTTACTCCTCTGACTATGATATTCTCTCCTTCCAGTCTAAACTTCGGCCTTCTGCAGATTAGACTCACCAGCCCCTCCCAGACGGTAACGGTAACGAACGTCAGCAGTCACTCGGCAACCATTGCCAGCATAGGCAGGAGCGGGGACTATTCCCAAACCAACACCTGCCCAATCACGCCCAATACGCTCAATGCCGGCCAGAACTGCACGATCACGGTCACCTTCACGCCGAGAGCGCAGGGAACCCGCACTGGAGCGGTGACCCTCAAGGACAACGATCCGGGCAGTCCAGTACAAACGATTGCACTGACCGGAACCGGCGAAACCCTTGCGCTCGGATTTACGCCCGGCTCCCTCAACCTCGGCAGCGTGCCGGTCGGTTCAAGCGCTACTCAGAGCGCGACCCTGACCAACGACGGCGCGGCCCCGGTCAACATAACTGGAATCTCCATCTCTCCGCCTGACGGTACCTTCACCCAAACCAACAACTGCCCGGCGACACTAAATGTGCAGCAGACCTGCACCTTGCAGATTGTGTTCACGCCGCCGGATGTCTTTACCTACAACGCAACTCTGTCGGTCAGTAACAATGCAGGTGGACCGGCCACTTTGCCGCTGTCGGGCACCGGACTGGATGGACCCTAGTCGAAAAGATCGGGATGAAAAGCGTGGCAGTACAAGCCGGGTTCTGCAGGGGACGGAGCAGATCGATCTCAACCATCTTTAACTGGGGTCTTAAATGCGCATCAGGTACGTGCAGCTTCGTTCCCGTTCGGCCTTGACGTGGACAGGTCCAGGCGAGTGCCCGTCCCCTTGGGGGCCTCAGGCCCGCTACCCTCCGAGTCCACGGCGCACGCTCCGTTTTTGCGAG
>JBPYDQ010000531.1:0-7785 GCA_051986135.1 Terriglobales bacterium
GGGTGTCGCCCGTAGGGACTGCGAGCGGTTCGCTCGTATTTGCTTCGACGTGGCTCTGTGGCCTGGCTCGATAAAAAGCGAGCACACCAAACCGTAGCCTCGGCAGAAATGGAGCCCTGAGTAAGGCTGTCGCCCCACCCGCTTATCGGAACCAGCGCAAGCACGAATTCGAATTAGCTGCAGCTTGCTGATTTTGCCGTAGTTTCAATAGCTTACATCATCATACCTCGCCATTCCGCCCTGCCGGTGGGAGAATAGAAGGGTTGAGCCGGTAAGTTTCCGTCTCGCCCCGACCCCGTCCGGCCCGGCGGGGGCATTCGATCATGGAACAGGAAACCGCACCCCCGCTTGTTGTTCAAGATATTTCAACCAAACTTCGAGAGCAGCCCGTTTCCGAACGCTCGGTTCATGGTTCTCTGCTGGTTCTTATGCAGTTTGACGTCAGTGAAGAGATCCGATTAGACCAGCTGCGCGAGATTTTCGGGGCCCGCCGCCTCGAGGCTACATTCAAGCACCCCGCTCCCGGGTACGTTCGCTATGAGAGGCCTCCGGTGGTCGAATCCATTGAGCCACTGGTCTTAGAGACCGGTGAGTGCCTGGAAGGTCAGATCAAATATTACGATTATGGCGTCGTCAGTTTGATTTTCGAGCTGCCGTTTTCAGGCGACTGGGACAAACTGGTTCAGCTCGCCAGCCGATGGGTGTGGAACTCCGACTTTGATCGCTTTGCCTCGCGGATTGCCCACGAGAAGCTGGAGCGCGCCGCTCCGGCAATCGTCAAGCCCTATAAAGAGTGGCTCAATGAGGATTACTTCATTTTGCATGTGCGCGAAGTGGCTGGTTCGCCCTCGGCAGCTGACTTGCTTGCCAAGCACGGGGCGCAGGTCGCCCAAATCGTCCGCGGGGAAACCGCTCCCTTGTCCGACGGCGAGCTTCAGGAGATCCTGCAGGGACGTATCTCGTACTATCCAAACGATCTGGCCGTGATCGGTTGGAACGGCGCTTTCATTTACGACTCTGCCGCCGGTGCAGAGACTGCTATCCAGCTCCTCGAATACGCGAATTCCCAGCTGCTTGAGTTCCGCCACTACGACGACTTCATGACTCGACAGCTGGCCGGCGTGTACGACTCGCTCGAGGAGGGCAGTGGAGTTCTGAGACGCTGGCACATGGCGCGCAAAGCATCTCGCCTGCATGCGACTCTACTCGAGGTCATGGAGCTAACCGAGCGTGTCGATAACGCGATCAAATTTCTCAGCGACATGTTCTCTGCTCGCCTCTACCGGCTGGCGGCTGCCAAGGTGGGCGTGCCCGACTACAAGGATCTTGTCAATGAGAAGCTTCGCACTGCCGAGGAGCTATACCGCTTCATGGTCGACCAATTCCATCAGGGCCGTGCTTTCGCCCTCGAGTTGATGGTGGTCATCCTCCTTATTCTAGAATTCATAGCTCTGTTCTACGGCAAGCCTCTCTAAGTTCAGCTCTGTTATTGTCCTATGTACCGACGGTCGGCCCGGGGGAGCCCGCCCCCTGATGACAGTCGAGGTCTGGCCGACCGAGGCTCACATAGTTTTCGAAGGATGCTGATGCGCGGACTGGACGGAAAACGCGTGCTGATCACTGGGGGCGCGAGCGGCATTGGGGCCGCGACCGCTGCCCGGTTCCTGGAAGAAGGCTCAGCGGTATGCGTATTGGACCGGGACGGGGAAGGCCGGCGACGCATTCAAGCCGAGCTTCCAGATCTTGCCGGGACCGTAGGTGCCGACGTGTCCAACCTGAAGCAAGTCGAGGCGGCCATTGACGATGCGGTCGGCCTGATGGGCGGGCTCGATGTCGTCATCAACAATGCCGGCATCAGCATCCGTCACAACTTTCTCGCCATCACACCCCAGGAATGGGGCAATGTTATAGCCGTCAACCTGACCGGCGTATTTTATGTGGCTCAAACTGCCGCTCGTCATATGGTGCGTCATACGGGAGGCGTGATCCTGCAGACGGCGTCCACGAACGGATTAGTCGGACAACCGCTCTATGCGGACTACAACGCCACCAAGGCTGGTGTGATCGAGCTTACGAAAAGCATGGCGCTCGAGTTGGCGCCCAAGATCCGCGTCTGTGCCGTCGCACCGGGATACGTCCTCACCCCGATGCAACGTGCCGAGTATACCGACGAGATGCTGGAAGAGGTAAACCGCAAGGTCCCGCTCGGCCGACACGCTAAGCCCGAAGAGATTGCCGCCCTGTTCGCGTTCCTGGCCTCAGACGATGCCGCCTACATCACCGGCCAGGTGTTCACAATTGATGGAGCAGAAACGGCGGGTGGATTGGCCAGCCGCTAATCTCGCACCCAGGAAAATGGAACAGGAAAGGGCTGCTGGAATTCAATTACACCTGTGGCAACATGTGTACGGAAGCTGGCCGTGGCGTGCTAACTAAGCGGGAAGAGCACACACTTTTCGGTTCCCGACAAGGATATTTCCTTAATTTTCAGTAAAGACAAACTGGGCATCATGCACCATCGCACGCGTAATTTCCTGAGGGGCAAAGTGGCCCTCGTGACCGGCGGTGCTTCGGGTATCGGTCGCGCCACCGCTCTGCTTTTTGCGCGCGAAGGCGCCACCCTCATCGTCGTCGACCTGAACGAGAGCGCAGGCGTCGAAGTCGTGAACGAAATTTCGGCGATCGGCACCCGGGCAAAATTCCTGAAAGCCGATGTGAGCCGATCAGACGATTGCAGGCGAGTTGTCGAGAGCTCCTTGGCCGAGTTTGCCGGCATTGACATCCTTTTCAATAACGCCGGCATTGTCCGCCGTGCCACTGTCCTGGACCTCTCCGAAGAGGACTGGGACCGCGTCATGGACGTAAATGTAAAGTCCATCTTCCTGATGTCCCGTTTTGTGATTCCAATCATGGCGCGCAACGGCGGCGGGTCGATCATCAACACGGCTTCCGGATGGGGCCTGACCGGCGGCGCAAAAGCGGCGGTCTATTGCGCGTCGAAGGGCGCAGTCGTCCTGCTGACCAAGGCGATGGCCGTCGATCACGGCCCCGAGAGAATCCGCGTCAACTGTATCTGCCCAGGCGATATCGACACCAGCATGCTCCATAAGGAAGCAGAGCAACTCGGCGAGCCCGCGGATCGCTTTCTCACCGATGCCGCGCGGCGCCCGATGGGACGCATTGGCAAACCCGAGGAGATCGCGCAGGCAGCACTGTATTTGGCCAGCGACGCTTCCTCGTTCGTGACCGGAACCGCACTGGTCGTCGACGGCGGTGGCCTGGCCGGTTCGGTTTAGCGGCGCGCGAACCCAGGGAGCGTTGGTGAAGAAACCCGCTGTTTCATGCGGCTAAACAACACGGTCGCACTCATCACCAGCGGCACGTGGGGTACCGGCGATCGGAGCGCCATTCTGTACGCCTCATGTAAAGATTCGCCTTACCATGCATGATCGTTCCAGGCAGAGTGAGGTGATCATCCATAGCAGCTCCAGCTGTGGTCTGGTTGCCGGAGACAAAACCGTCGCCTGTTGTGCCTCCAGAGGCAGAGCTGGTGCTGCTCAGGAAAGCCATGGCGATCGATCACGGTCCGGCAAGGCATTCCCGTAAACTCGATCTGGCCAGGCGGCGTGGATACGCCGTGGAATAACAGGCCAGGACTCGCTTGCCAGTGTGGCGAACCCGCCCATGGGTCGAAGCGGCAGAGGAGGTGAGCGCCCGAGCCATCTTCTTGCGTACTGCAGATGAGTTCTCGTGCCTGACGGGCACCGTCGTGGTGGACGACGGTGGCGCGGCCGATTAGCATGATTCGGTGACCTCACCCAGCACAACCCGCAGACGTCAGCGTTCACAGGAGTGGTTCGAGGGCGCCCAGCAACTCCTGGTCGAAGGAGTCAACTCTCCTTCTCGCGGCGCGGCGGTGTATTCACCCGGACCGGTGGTGCTCGAAAGGGGCCAGGGATCGCAGGTCTGGGACGTTGATGGCAACCAGTACGTCGATTTCATGATGTCCTTCGGCGCCCTAATTCACGGTCATGCCCATCCCAAAATTGTTGAGGTAGTGTCAGGAGCCATGGCCGAGGGCTCCCATTTCGCAGCCGCAACTCCGGCCGAAACCAAGGCTGCCGAGCGCTTCCTTCGTATGGTTCCGAATGCAGAGGTAGTGCGTTTCACCAATACGGGAAGCGAAGCGAACATGCTGGCCTTGCGCCTGGCACGAGCCCACACCGGGCGCACCAAGTTCTTGAAATTCGAAGGCCACTATCACGGTTGGTACGACCCGTTCCTTCTGAACGCGCACAGTCATCCGCCCGGGCAACTAGGAGCAAAGGAAGATCCCGCCAGGATTCCGGATTCGGAAGGCATTCCGACGACAACCTTCGACCAAGTCATTCTGGCACCTTGGAACGATGGCACTCGTCTGGACGCGGTCATGAAGCGCTACGGCCACGAGTTGGCGGCCGTGATAACCGAGCCCATCATGGCCAATATGGGTTGCATTCTTCCTGAAGACGGATATCTCCAGCGCATCGGTGAACTCACGCGAGAATGCGGAGCGCTGTTTATTCTGGATGAAGTCGTTACCGGTTTCCGTTATGCCCCCGGCGGAGCACAGCAGTTTTACGGCATTCAGCCCGATCTCAGCACCTTTGGCAAAGCGCTCGGCGCGGGTTTCCCGGTCGGAGCCGTGGCCGGACCGCGGTCCATCCTCGACCGCATGCGTTGGAGCGAGAGGATGGTTTTGCACTATGGAACCTTCAATGGGCACCGGCTCACGATGGAGGCGATCGCTGCCAATCTTGATCTGCTTTCGGCGCCTGGCACCTATCCGAAACTGCACGCAATCGGGAACGCCGCTATCGCCGGGCTACGGCAACTATTTCGGCGTCGCCGGTTGAAGGCCGTCGTCCAAGGGTTCGGCCCCATGTTTCAGATCTACTTCAGCGAACGTGACGCGATTCGAGACTACCGCGATTACTGCGCCTACGTCGATACTCACCTTTATTCGCGCTTCATTCATTCTCTTCTCGATCAGGGAATCTACATGACGCCATCGAGCGGACTGCACTCGGTCATCAGCACGGCCCATGTCGAAGCCGACGTCGAAACCCTTGTGCAGGCAGCCGATCGGGCCTGCGAAAATCTCACATGAAAGCTACTGTCTTCCTAGGAGGTGGCCGCATCACCGCCGCCTTGATTGCCGGCCTTAGGCTCGCGAAATATCGCAACCCCATCATTGTTCATGACCGCCATGCGGAAAAGCTGCGGGAATTGCGAAAGCTGTATAAGGTTACGGCCGAAAGCAGTCTTTCGCGCGCCGTTGCTCGTGCCGGCCTGCTCGTTGTGGCAGTACGGCCTCAGTCGATCATGGGCCTGTTGCGGGAAATTGGCACAGTCAATCGGCCATTGCTGGCGGTGAGCTTGGCTGCCGGAATGCCCTTATCAAAATTGCGGAAGACGCTTGGACCTCGGGTGAGGTGGACGCGCGCCATGCCGAGTCCGGTCTGCCGAACCGGACGGGGTCTAACCGGGCTGGCCTTCCCTCGGTTGCTGCCCACCTCGGATCGGCACGCCGTTACGCGATTGTTTGCCGCCGTGGGTCGGGTACTAGAGGTCAGGGAATCGCAATTCGACATTTTCACCGCTACCTATTCGTCCAGCCACGGCTATCACGATCTGGCCACGTTGGCGCACGCGGCCGAGCAAATTGGACTGGATCGCCGGATAGCCCTCGCCTCCGCCGCCCATGCCCTCGCCGACGGCATATTTTCCTGGCGCGAAGGCAGGGTTCCGCTCGACCAACTGCTTAAGGAAGCAGCTACCCCCAAGGGCATTGCAGCCGCCGTAATGACCACTATGGACAAGGGTGGCTACGTCCGTCTGGTTGAAAAGTCTCTACGAGCAGGTGTCGCTCGGGCGCGCGCCAATGCCAAAGTGCAATGACGGCCGGACGGCGCCGGGATCACCTGG
This sequence comes from Terriglobales bacterium, assembly GCA_051986135.1. Lineage (GTDB taxonomy): Bacteria > Acidobacteriota > Terriglobia > Terriglobales > Acidobacteriaceae > Gp1-AA122. Next base: position 5,968 of record JBPYDQ010000531.1, read on the forward strand.
CGCAAAAGAACTGGATGAGCTCGAGAGAAGATTAGCCGGAGGCGGGGCAAGCCCAAAGAACGAATGCTTTTCCGGCAGACTTCTACGCGTCACGCGTCCCTGATTCGTACCACCTCCATGCTGCGCTGTGCTGCTGACGCTGTCGGCATTCGAGTAGAGCCGTTTCACAGTTCGAAACTGTTGTGTTGAAGTCGAGCAATACGCTGCAAAATTTCTGATTCCTGGGATCGGTATTATTCATCGATAGTGATGTCCGATTCTGTTGACGGCGATTGCCGCTCAACTTTAGAATGCAAGACCGATGCGGGTTAGCCTAAATCGTCGCCAGATGTCGATCTGCGCTTGTTGTTGTTGTTGCGCATACGCGAGCACTGGCGGGGGCAGTCGGCTGACTTAAAGATCTCCTAGTACCGGCAATCATCCACCCATCGCCAGAAGAGAGCTGGCGGTGGGTTTTTTCTTTTATGGCAAATACAGTCCAGGAAACGAAGGCACAGCGAGCCGAGCGGCTGAAACGCGAATTGAATCCCTGGCAAGCGATCGAGGAGATTCGCCGGTTCGCGCGTGAAGGATTTCGGTCAATTCCGCCAGAATGGCTGGGCACGTACTTCCGCTGGTGGGGGGTTTACCCGCAGGGAGACGGAGCCGGGGTGGTCGGCGGCAAGTCCGGCGAAGGGCGGGCTCTGGCCTGCTTCATGGTTCGAATCCGCATTCCCAACGGTTTTCTGAAATCGGAACAACTACGAACCATTGCCCATTTAGCCGAGCGGTACGGACAGGGCGTCGCCGACATTACCGTAAGACAGAACATTCAACTGCACTGGATCACAATTGAAGCCCTTCCAGAACTAATTGAAACACTCTGGCGAGTGGGACTGAATACGACTGGCGCGTGCGGCGATGTCACCCGCAACGTAACCGGATGTCCGGTGGCCGGAGTGGATGCCGACGAGGTCTCCGATGCTTCCCCGCTGGCTTTCGAGATCGACCGCATGCTGGCGGGAAACGCCGATTTTTACAATCTGCCGCGGAAATTCAAGATTTCGATTGCTGGCTGCCGCGTCTGGTGCCCTTATCCGGAAATTAATGACATAGGCCTGACTGCGACTATTCGCACCCTGGCTGGCCAGAGGGAAGTTGGGTTTTCGCTTCGCGTGGGCGGCGGACTCTCCACCGAGCCATTTCTGGGAGCCCGCCTCAACGCGTTTGTGCGTTGGCACCAGGTTTTGCCGGTCGTAAAAGGCATCGCTGAGTTGTTTCGCGACTCCGACCAGCTGAGGGAACATCGCGAGCGCGCCCGCCTGAAATTTCTTTTCTTGCGACACCGGTGGACGCAAGAGGATTTCCAAGAGCAACTCGAACAACGGATCGGATTCGCGCTGGATCCCGCCGTCCCCGAGCAGCCGCCGGCCGATGTGTACCGCGACCATGTGGGCATTCACCCGCAAAAGCAATCTGCCTATTGCTACGTCGGCGCAGCGGTGGTGCGCGGGCGAATTACCCCTCACCAGATGCGGGCTGCTGCTGATCTGGCCGACCGCTTCGCCCACGGCGGGCTGCGTACCACCAACATGCAGAATCTGTTGATCGTCAACGTACCCCGGCTGAAGGCAGACTTTCTCGCGAAGGAACTGAACGCGGTGGGATTACGGGTGGATGGCTCCCCGTTCTGGCGCGGAGCCATCGCATGTAGCGGCACAGAGTTTTGCAAGCTCGCCATTACCGAAACAAAGAGTTTTTCTCGCTGGCTGGTGGACAAACTGGAGGAGCGCCTCCCCGGTTTTGATCAGCCCCTCAAGTTGCATGTCACTGGTTGCC
>JBPYDQ010000532.1:0-2599 GCA_051986135.1 Terriglobales bacterium
TGCGAGGCGACAGGTTCGATCGCCACCAGAATGTGCGCCGTGTGCGACGCCTTGGCGACTCGGACATACTCGGCCCGATGCGTTTCCCAGTCGGCATCGATAATCGTCCACACGGCTTCTTCCTCGCCCTCGCCTTGGCGAAAAACGCTGTCGCGCCGGAACTCAATCTTTTCCGGGAACAAAGGCTGCGGATTCCACCCTTTGACCCAGTGCCGCTCACCTTCGGGGCTGAACAACGGGAGAGCAGCATCCGCGCTGCAAGGCAGGTCAAAGCTTCCCGTACGGCTGACCTGCTGAGCAACTTGTTCCAATGACGTTTCCATAAATCAACTCTTTCCTACCGCAATCGCAAACGACGACGCTGCATAAATCACCAGATTCCCCACCCCATACGACCCATGCAGCAGATGAATCAGAATCGCCATCACAAACACTGCCAGCAGCAGCCAGGCTCCACGGATCGCAGTCTGCGGCACCAGTATTAGCACACTCCCGAGAATCTCCCCGTACCCCAGCACCATCCGCACAAACGCCGGCATATGCGTCCGCGCAAAATCATGCGCCGCGCCCGGTAGGACAAACATCACCGCCTCAATCAGAATCACCACGCCCAAGGACCATCGCAAAACGGCTATACCGCATTTCGTCATCGGCCGCTCTCCTGCTTTTCACTCCGTCGGCGCGGAGACTTGGCCTTGATCTCCTTCAACCGGTGGCTCGCGCTCGAATCCAGATCCAGCCCATAAAACTTCTTCAACTCCCGAATCCGCTCCAGCGACGCCGCACTAAACGGTGTCTTCCCGTCAAATGCGTGCAGCACGATCCCCTCCAGCACGTCGCCAAGTGTCATGTCGTGGTATTCCGCGAATGCCTTGAGGACCTTAAGAATCCGTTTCTCAATCCGCACCCCAGTTTGCACCCGCTCAATTTCCAGCTTGGAATCGTCGACCATTGTTACCAATGTACCATGGTACATGCAGAAAGTCATCCGGCGGCCAGGCTTCGGCTCCGCCAGAACTACTCTGTTGATTCCGCTTTAGGTGTGGCATGACAGCGCACCCATTATTTGTTCAATCTTACGGTGACAATCACGATTGCAAGGTTAAGGACCAGCAAGGCTCAGACAAGTGGGGCTTAGACTGGCTCAATGAAAAAAGGAAGCTTCGTCAACACGCAACCTTTATTACATCTGTGGAGAGCTGCTCCGTCGCGCGATCCGGCTAGAGATTCTCATTGCGTTCGTCTCGATCCCTGCGCGTGCGTGCATTTGTGTCCTGCCGCCGACCCCTGCTCCTTCTATAGCTCCCATCACGGGCAGCCCACGTTTGTCGCCGTGGTCATTTCCTCCCGAAGACGTACAGGATTTGTTGAAGGTAGGCGGAGGAAAGTCTATCGTCGAAAATGTGGGAACACAATCCAGGTTACCTTGCAGAAAGTAGTGTTTCGCGTTGAGGGACCGTTCGAGGGTATTGAAGATCAGTAGGTTGGAGTGACTCGTCCAAAGTACTGCGTCCAAACGACATGTGCCAGTAGGCCGCCAAGGAAGAGAGCTAGGCGGGCCGAGCTGAACTGCTTCCGGAATTCCCTGGGTTGGAAAGGCAACGGTCGAATGTGCAGCGCGGATCATCGACCTCGTTAGCTTTCTGCTTCGCGGACTCCGTTGCCGACGACAGAACTTGCTTGGATCACGGCTGAGGAGGACGTGGTTGCAAACGAGAGTCGGCTCCGAACATTCGTGAATGCTTTCGCAGCGGTTTCATCGCGTTAAGAACCAGATCAGATATGCCATCTGCGGATCGGGCAATGCGATCAGATACCGGACTACAGATCTTAAGGATTTCGTTGCGGTTTGTCTTTGTAGCTGGTTGAATGCAGGAATGCTTCTCCAACGGAGAACTGGATATCATTGCGCGTGTGCCCTTGCTGTTCATGCCTCGCAAAGTGGAAATTCATAACAAAGCTACTGAAATCATGGATTGGTTTGCAGATAACTCACAGCCGCTGAAGCGCACTACAGTCATGGTTGATGAGGCTGCAATTACCGGTGACTTGCAAGCAACGGATGTGCGGTTTCACAGGTCGAGAGAATCGGATTCACTGTCATAACCGTTCAACACAAATCGAGACAGGTGCCACGGCGTGACTAAATGCCAATTGCGATTTTCCCCCTTCTGCCTTAATCTTCCCCGTTCTATGAAATCCATCTTTGCTTTGGTCCTGCTAACCACCGCCGCGTTCGCGCAGAACCCACCTGCCGACCTGGTCCTGAAAAACGCCAACATCTACACCGTTGACGAACACAACCCGCACGCGCAGGCCGTCGCCGTCAAAGGAGACAAAATCGTCCTCGTCGGCTCTGACGCCGAGGTGCAACCCTGGATCCGCCCGGGAACGCGCGTCCTCGACCTAAACGGTGCGACCGTGGTGCCCGGCCTTACCGACGCGCATTACCACTTCCTGGGCGTCGGTGCCCGCGAGCTCACTTTCAACCTGGAAGGCACAAAGAGCCTTCAGGATTTGCTGGCGCGGGTAAAAGAGCGGGTAGCGGCCGCCCAGCCCGGTGAGTGGATCCTCGGCCGGGGATGGATCGAGACTTTCT
>JBPYDQ010000533.1:0-3147 GCA_051986135.1 Terriglobales bacterium
TCCGCGTATGCCTTCTCAAGCCAGAGGAACGCGTTATCCTTGTCGCCGAGGGCCGCGTAAGTAAGTGCAACTGCACCCGAGCTTACTGGCTTGCCCTTTGACAGCCGAAGCGATTTCACCAGTTCACTTCGAGCCTGAACCGTCCTGCCCATGCGCGCATGCAAATACGCGCTCTGCCGGGCATATACGCGCTCTTCCCTAAACGGCCTGGTTTTTTCCAGTTCCGCAATCGCTTCAGGGTAATCTCCTCTTTCCAACAGACTGTCTGAGATCCAGTTGTGCGCACTGACAAAGTTGGGGTCAAACTCTAGCGCACGGCGAAGTTCAACAATAGCGTCATCGTATCTGCGAGCAAAGTAAAGTTCCTTTCCCAAGTCTGTAGAGATCACCGCCGAGAGAGGATCCAATTCCTGGGCTTTATGCATTTCTGCAATCGCCTCGTCCACCCGTCCCATGGGCATCAGGTAAGCCTCCGCATACCAGTGATGTGCGGTCGCGTAGTTCGGACTCAGCTCAATCGCACGCTGCAAATGCCTCTGCGCATCTGGCCAGTCCCAATTGAGGAAGGGAGCAATCAGTCCGAGGGACGCGTGGGCTTCGGCGAGATTGCCCTCAAGCTGTAAGGCACGTTCGGCAGCAGCCTTGGCCTTTGGCATGGCTTCCGCGACCGGAACCAGGTTGAAGCCGCCGGATAGGGCGTAGGCGTCGGCCAATCCTGCGTAGGCCGGCGCGTAGTTCGGATCCTTGGCAACAGCTTGCTGAAAATAGTCAACAGCCTTAGCAAACCCAGACGGATCGCGCTTGTTCCAGAAGAAACGCCCTTTGAGGTAGAGCTCGTGCGCTTCAGTGTCCACGGGACGAGCAGCGGCTAGGTTGGCCTGCTGTTGCGGCGTTAGTTTCAATTGAATTTCGCCAGCGATGTCCTGAGCCAAGTCAGCCTGCAATGCCAGAACATCTTTCAAATCGCGCTCGTAAGCTTGCGCCCAAATGTGCCGGTCCGTGGGTGCGTAGATAAGCTGGGCTCGGATGCGCACGCGATCGCCCACGCGAACCACGGTACCTTCGACCACGCCCTCCACCTTCAGCTCATGGGCAATTTCCGGCAAGTTTTGTGCGTGCCTTTGTACTGTATTGCCGATGTGCGAGAGATCACCCGGATGCCTGGGAGCTTCGCTAGGTCGGTGATGATCTCGTCGGTTACGCCCTCGACAAAATACTCCTGCTCAGCATCGTTTGAGAGATTTTCGAGTGGAAGCACGGCAATCGACGAAATGCGTGGTGCGGCAGAGGCCGGCACATCCGATTGGCGCGAACGACGCAGGACAAAGAAAACAACAACTACAAGCAGCGCAACCCCGATAGACATGGAAGCAGGACGCCACCAGGTGGATTTCCTTTGTGCGGGCGCTGCATCCGGCGGTTCCCGGCCGCTCTGCAGCGGAATAACCTCAGCGGCTGCAGTGACGGGCTCGAGCGGCATCATAAACCGGTACCCACGGCGGCCGACGGTCTCCACGAACCTCGGATTTTCAGCAGAGTCATTGAGGGCTTCGCGCAGTTTACTGATCGCTGCAGCCAGTCGGTGATCGAAGTCCACGAAGGTGTCGGCCGGCCAAAGACGGCTACGCAATTCCTCCCTGGTAACCACCTCACCTGAGGATTCCAGCAGAGCCGTGAGTACCTTAAAAGGCTGCTCCTGCAGCCGAATTTTCACTCCATGCCTCCGCAACCGGCCAGCGCGGAGATCCACTTCGAAGTCGGCGAAGCGGAGGAGCGATGGAACGGAGAATCCCATGTCGTACGGTGCCCCAAGGAGTCTAGCATTGCCGCTGCCCGAGAGGCACAGTCCGTAATCCATGGGGAGCCAATAAGTTGAGAGGGGATTGAAAAAGTATCGGCAGAGAAACGTTCGGACATTGACGGTCACCAACTGCTAAGGCACAACCGCCTGGATCGTCAGCCTTGTCGCAAAGGCAAGCGATTGAAGACCAAACGCGGCTGCGGCATACCGTGCCAGCCGGACCGCGATGAACAACGAAGCTCTTGGAGGGCCTGTGAAAGGCAATATGTCTGCGTCCACCTCGATTGCCGCGCCTCAGCCGCTGCCTCCGCAGGCTGTAGTGATGCAGATGGCAATGGGTGGCTGGGTCGCCCGTGCCATTTCCGAGATTTTGAAGCTCCACGTTCCCGACACGCTTAAAGCTAACGGTCTGATGACGGCGAGACAGTTGGTCGAGCGTGGGCTACGGGTGAACGCGGGCGCGCTAGAGCGTGTGATGCGAGCTTGCACCAGCGTCGGGCTGTTTACCGAAGATGCGCAGGGCCGGTTCGGCCCGACGCCGCTTTCAGACGTATTGACCACGTCGGCGCCCGGCTCGGTGAAGATGCTGGCGCAGGAGGTCGGTGGCACATGGCTCCGGATCTTCAGTGAGCTCGGCGAGACCATTCGCACCGGCGACCCACAGGCAGACCGGGTCTTCGGCATGGGATGGTGGGATTATCTCAACACCAACCCGCAGGAGCTGGCCAACTTTGGTGAGGCGATGAAAGCCAACAGCCAGAATTCTATGCGGGGTGTGCTGGAAAAGTGTGACCTTCGCGGTGTCAAAAAAATCGTCGATCTTGGTGGCGGGTTCGGGCATTTGGTCATCGCGCTTCTCGAAAAGTATCCATCTCTCCTCGGAATCGTCGTGGATCGCCCGGAATTGATTCCCGTTGCCGAAGAGAAAAACCCCGCACCCGAGGCCGTGGCTCCTCGCCTGGAATATCAGGGCCAGGATTTTTTCAAGCGCGTGCCAGTCGCCGACGCGTACATTATGAAACACATTATCCACGACTGGGATGATGAGCATTGCCTCCAGTTACTGTGGAATTGTCACCAGAGCATGGAGGGACCGGGACGTTTAGTCTGCGTGGATGCAGTGCTACCGCCGATGGGCGATTCTTCGGGTACGTCGGCCAAGTTTTTGGATCTGCTCATGATGGGGGTATCCGAGCGCGGAAAAGAGCGAACGCTGAATCAATGGAATGAACTTTACGGCGCCGCAGGATTCGCCATTACCAGCGTGACTCCGTTAGACGACAATTTCGGCACTAGCATCGTCGAAGGGACCAAGCTCTGAGCATCGCCTCAGGCGGTCCGCAAGC
>JBPYDQ010000534.1:0-6423 GCA_051986135.1 Terriglobales bacterium
ATATCCTCCCATGCTGTTAATGCGTGCGGGTCGGATGCTAGTGCTCTTTTCAGATCTCCGGGCATTTTGTGAACCACACCGCCAGAGATCTTTTTTCGCAACATAGACACGCTTTGGGTCACGACAAGGTCCTGACGCTCAGTTTAACCCGATGCTTCATCATCAACCGGTCCTGTAACCCCTAACCGCCAAATTGCGTGGAGTGGTGGCACCGGCTGGGCAACTTTCAAACTGACCCACTACCAATTGGGCGGGAACCGGAGCGGCGATGCGGAGTTGGGGCGTGGGTCGGGAGCCAGCGTCTCGACCCGCTATGCAGAAGCCGGCGACCGCCGGCCGCGGGGCTTCCAATGGCGTCGGCCTCGATTCAGCCCCCATCGGGGCAGCGGTTTCCAGCACGGGCGGTCCGGTCATTTTCCGAATCTTTTCCCACTCCTTGGCAGCGCCTTCTTCGACGGCCCCAGGTTGAGATCCCACCTCCCTCGTCTCCCGATGTCTGGTATAGAATGTTAGGGTTTTCTCCCATGCCAGATAAAGTCAAAACCATTACCGAAGTAGTCCAAAGCATTCCTGACGGCTCGCACATCGCCCTCGGTGGATTTGCCATTGCCCGCAACTCCATCGTGTTTGCTCACGAACTCATCCGCCAGCGAAAGAAGAATCTGACCATATCCCAGGGCGTCATGGGGATGGAGACGGATCTGCTCGTGGGCGCCGGGCTGGTGTCGAAGCTGATTATCGGAGGTGGTTCTCTCGACCGGTTCGGTCCCGCGCGCTGCGTGAACCGCGCGCGGGAGGACGGCTCTCTCGTCTCTATCGACTCCAGCAGCCTCTCTCTCGCGTTCGGATATCTCGCCGGCGCACTCGGCATCACCTTCATATCCATCAAGTCTTTGCTCGCTTCCGAAATGATGGAGCGGCTCGAAACGAAAGCCCCGGATTATCTCCGCCGGGGCACCTGTCCGTTCACCGGGGAAGAGTATGTTTTTCTGCGGGCCCTCAACCCGGATGTCTCCGTCGTCCAGGTTCAGGTGGCGGACCACACTGGCAACTGTTGGATTAACGGCCCGCGTTGGGAAAACGAAGAGCAAGCTAAGGCCGGTAAGAGACTCATCGTGGTCACAGAGGAACTGGTGCCTACCGAGTTTATTCAACGCTCTCCCGAGCGCACGGTAATTCCCGGCCATCGCGTCGAGGCGATAGTTCATCAACCCTTCGGTGGGCACCCTACCGGTGTCTTCGGATGCTATGACTACGATTCCGATCATCTGAAGCTATACACCGATCATCATAAGACTCCAGAAGGAATGAATAAGTATCTCGAAACTTATGTCTATGGCACTCGAGATCACTGGGACTATCTGGAGAAAATCGGCGGCGCTCGCCGCTTGAATGAGATTAAGGCTGAAGCAATTTATGGCTATTAGGTGCTAACTTATGTCATCATCAGCTTCCACTGAAGTCCGCAGGGCAGACCTTTCTTCCGAACCAGTCACTGCCAGCGAGATCATGGTAACGGCGGCATCCAAGGAGGTCCACGATGGAGAAGTAGCGGTTGTGGGAATCGGCCTGCCGCAGGTTGCCTGCGTTCTGGCGCGGCGAACGCACGCGCCGGGGCTCAGTCTTCTTCTGGAGATCGGCGTGGCCAACATGGAGCCGGTCGATACACCGGTGGGACTGGCGGACTCGCGAATCTTCTACCGCGCTACGAGCTGGAGCGGATTCATTGATACCCTCGGCATGAGTCTCCACCGGGGCATTGTCGACGTGGGGTTTATCGGCGCCTTGGAGGTAGACCAACACGGCAATGTGAATACAACGTTGACAAAAGATCCGGACGGCCGCGTTCGCTACTTTAACGGCAGCGCAGGCGGCAACGACGTGGCTTCGCTGGCGAAACGAGTGATTGTCATCGTGCGCCATGGAAAACGGAAGCTGCCTGCCGCGGTAGCTCACCTCACCAGTCCCGGCTTCGTCAATGGCCACAGCCGGCAGGAGTTGAGCCTGCGCGGCGGTGGCCCGCGTCGTGTCATTACCGATATGGCGGTGCTCGGCTTCGACAATCCTTCGCGCACCGCCTCGGTAGTTTCCATCCATCCCGGCGTCCAGTTGGAAGAACTTCTCGACAACACCGGGTTTCCGTTGCACGTGCCTGATCCCTTGCCGGTCACTCCAGGACCAACGGAAGAACAACTCAAACTGTTGCGCGAGGAGATCGACCCGGGCCGCGTGTATCTGCGGTGAGCCGAGCGGCCACCCAGGTCTTTTAAAGCAACCGCGTAAGCAAGGGGTAAAGAGCGGATCAGATCACCTGGTCATCCCGCATGCTTTGGATTTCCGCGCCACTATAGCCCAATTCCTGAAGGATCGCCACCGTGCTCTCCCCCAGCGCGGGAATGGGATCGAAACGCGCTGGACTCTCCGAAAGGCGTAGCGGGCTTGACGTCACCGGAATCCGTCCCACCGGAGAGTCCACCTCGTGGATCATGCCGCGCGCCAGTACCTGGGGATGACTGCTCACCTGTCCGATCCCCCTCACTTCACCGTAAGGCAGCCGGCTCTTTTGCAAACGTTCCAGCCATTCGTTATGATTGCGTTGGAGAAAGATGTCGTCGATGGTTTGTTCGAGCACCGTTCGGTTCTTCCGCCGTAATTCCGAAGTTTGAAAGCGGGCGTCTTCCAACAAGTCGGGCCGTTCGATCACCTCGCGGCAAAAGATTTCCCAGTCCTGGCGCGTGGCCACCGCCAAGCTGACGTAAATGCCGTCCCCCGCCAGAAACGGCCCATAGGGAGTCACATAGTGGTGCCGGAATCCTACCCGCACCGGCTCTTCGCCCTGATGCCAATAGTGCTGGAGGAAGTAGCCTTGCCATGCCAGAATCGATTCGAACATGGAGATATCGACGTACTGCCCGTGACCGGTCTTCTCTCTTTGATATAAAGCCGACAGAATGCCGGTCACCGCGTACATCGAGCAGGCCAGGTCCGCGATGGGCACACTCACCTTCGCTGGCTGATCCTGGTAGCCGGTGGTGGCGATAATTCCTGCCTCGCCCTGGATCAGTAAGTCATAGGCTTTGACATCGCGGAACGGCCCATCCTGCCCATATCCCGAGATCGAGCAATAGATCAGACGCGGGTTCAGCTCGTGGAGGGCCTGATAGCCCATTCCCAATCTGTCCGCTACTCCGGGCGCGAAATTTTCCACGAAGACATCCACCGTCTTGACTAGACGTCGGATGGCCTCCATCCCGGCAGGCTTTTTCACGTCTAACGCAAAGCTCCGCTTGTTGTAATTCAGCCAGACATAGCCCGAAGACAATCCGCGCACCGCGCTATCCCAGTGGCGGATGAGATCCCCCTCTTTCGGTTTCTCGATCTTAATGACTTCCGCCCCCATATCGCCCAGGATGCGCGTACAGTGCGGGCCCGAGACAGATACCTCCAGCGCCAGCACTTTGACTCCAGTCAGCGCCGCCGCGTCTGTGCTACTTGGATTCATTGATTTTCGGAAACAGATCTTGCGAAGGAGCGAAGGCGCGCTTCCAGACCATTACTGTGCGTACATAGTCGATTACGACTTTGCCTTCCTGCTGGACACCCCGCGTACGAACTTTCACCAGGCCCCATTGCGGGCGGGACTTGGACTCCCGCTTGTCTACTACTTCGGATTCGGAATACAAAGTGTCTCCCGCAAACAGCGGGTTGGGTAATTTGATTTCATCCCACCCCAACGCGAAACCATTTTCGCTAACATCCGCGACGCCCATTCCGGCGACGATCGCCAGAGTGAGAGCACTGTTGATCAGCGGCCGCTTATACTCCGTCCGTTTGGCGTACTCGGTGTTGAAATGGATCTGGTTCGTGTTGTTGGTCAACAGCGTGAACCAGGTATTATCGACTTCCGTAAGAGTTCTGCCGAGGCGGCAGCGGTAGATATCTCCGACTTCAAAATCCTCGTAGTAGCGCCCTTCCCAGCCTGTCCTAACCGCCATCTACAATTCCCCCTATCCTCAAGAACCCGCTGACGAAGCATTCAGTTTTTTCGCGAAAGCCACAGTCCGCTTGGCGCGCTCGACAATCGGAAGGTCGATGAGTTGCCCGCCAAAGGCAATCGAACCATCGCCCCGAGCTACCGCGGCATCGAACGCCTCGATGACTTTCCGGCAATAGTCGATCTCGTCCGCGGTTGGCGAGAAGACCTGGTTAATTGTCTCGGCCTGGCCGGGATGAATGAGAGACATCCCGCCGAACCCCAGCCTTCGCGACTGCAGGGCATATCGCTTCAGTCCCTCGCTGTCGGAAATATCCGGCCAGACGCCATCCACGGCCTGGACATTGGCGGCTGCGGCGGCTACCACCAGCATCGACCGCTGGAAGAGCAGTTCGGCCGCTTCCCCTTCTCTTCGCAACGGTAATCCCAGTTCTTTGCCCAGGTCTTCCGCTCCGAACATCAGTCCGGTGACGCGGGAAGAAGCCCCGGCGATGGCGTTCGCATTCAACAGTCCGCGGGGGCTCTCAATGGCGATCAGCAATGCGATCGTGCCTGGAGAGATGCCCGACCGACGTTCGTGATGCTCCAAAATCGCATCTACGATTCGGATTTGCTCCGGCGTTTCGACCTTCGGCAATGCCAAACCGTCTAATCCCGGTTGCACTATATGCGCCAGGTCTGTCTGGATGTGTTCGTAGCCCACCGCGCTGACCCGCACGAACCGCACCGGGCCGCTCGTCCTCGCGCTTGCCAAACACTTCCCGACCAGTTCCCGTGCGATCGTCTTTTCTGCCTGCGGAACACCGTCCTCAATATCTAGCATCACGGCATCCACATTGGCCAAGCCCAGAGCTTTATCCAGCATGCGCTGCCGGTGCCCCGGCACAAACATCCACGAGCGGCGTAATTCATCCCGCATCGAGCTTCATACCTCTCCCAGAATTCGCCGCTGTTTGGCGATCGCGGTTGGGGGGTAACCGCCTCGTCACATGTGGCTAACTCAGTACGATCTCGGCATTCCCAAAACTTTGTTTCCCAGAAAAGCCAGGATCAGGTTGTTACTTACTGGCGCGACTGTCAGTAACCTCGTTTCCCGGAATTTTCTCTCCACATCATATTCATGCGCAAACCCGTAGCCCCCATGGGTGGTCAGGCAGATATTCGCCGCTTCCCAAGCGGCTTCCGACGCCAGAAACTTCGCCATGTTGGCTTCCGCCCCGCACTTCTCATGCCGGTCGAACTTGGCGGCGGCTTGATACCGCATCAGATCGGCGGCTTCGATCCGGGCGTACGCTTGTGCAACGGGAAACTGGATTCCCTGGTTGGCCCCAATGGGGCGCCCAAACAACACCCGCTCCTTGCTATAAGAAACAGCCCGGTCAATGAACCAGCGGCCATCCCCGATGGCTTCCGAAGCCACTAGAATTCGCTCCGCATTCCAGCCATCGATGATGTACCGGAAGCCCTGGCCCTCTTCCCCGATCAGGTTCTCGGCCGGAACCTCCACATCTTCGAAGAAAACCGCATTCGTGTGGTGATTCACCATCATGTCCAGAGGCTGCACTTCCAGTTTGCCGCGAACATTTCTCATGTCCACGAGAAAAACCGAAATCCCCTGCGTCTTCTCTTTGACGTCGTCGTAGGGCGTGGTACGCGCCAGCAGCAACATCAAATCTGATTGCTTCACACGAGAAATAAAGATCTTCTGCCCGTTAACCAAATAATGGCCGCCCTTGCGAACAGCCTTCGTCTGAATGTGCGTTGTATCGGAGCCGGAGTTCGGTTCCGTGACCGCGAACGCTTGCAGCCGAAGCTCCCCGCTCGCGATTTTCGGCAGATAACGAAGTTTTTGTTCTTTGCTGCCGTGACGCAGAAGCGTGCCCATAGTGTACATCTGCGCGTGGCACGCGCCGGAATTGCCGCCTGCCCGATTGATTTCTTCGAGAATGATGCCGGCCTCCGTGATACCCATACCGGCTCCGCCGTACTCTTCCGGAATCAGAGCCGCCAGATAACCCGATCTGGTCACTGCCTTGACAAAGGCTTCCGGGTAGTCGTGGTTCTTGTCGACCTCACGCCAATAGGCGTCCGGAAAGTCTCTACAAAGCTCCCGCACGCTCTGCCGAATCGCTTCCTGATCCTCGGCGGTGACTTCGCTTTTTAGTTGAGGTTCCGGCATCATTTGAGCCTCCGAATCGGCCGCTCCTTCCGGCGGCTCTTCCAAATCAATCCAGCCACATCAGTTTGGCAGGATTATCCACGAGTATCTTACGCACGTCTTCCTTCTTGATTCCGAACGCCAGCAGAACACGCCCAACTAATAACTTGCGTACCTGTTCTGGATCATCAGCGAAATCACACATTAGCGGGCCTTTCCTTTTCTTTATTTAAAGTTCCCCAAGCCTCGATAAAGCGCCGGGCGTCTCCGA
>JBPYDQ010000535.1:0-25735 GCA_051986135.1 Terriglobales bacterium
GGGTGCCGACTGGCAGCGACGAAGACCACGGACGGCAAGAATGAAGACACGTCTCGACAAGCTTCTCGTAGAGCGCGGTCTGGTGCCATCCCGCCAGCGCGCTCAGGCGCTGATCCTTGCCGGCAAAGTCTTAGTCGACGAGCAGAAAATCGAAAAGGCCGGAGCACCGGTAAGCTCCGAAGCCGGTATCCGACTCCTGGTCGAGGACCTCAAATATGTCAGCCGCGGAGGACTGAAGCTGGAACGGGCGCTCGAGCACTGGAAGATCCAGGTAGAAGGCAAACTCTGTCTCGACGTAGGTGCATCGACTGGCGGCTTCTCCGATTGCCTTCTCCAGCATGGCGCAGCGCGCGTGATTGCCATAGACACCGGTTACGGCCAGCTGGATCTGAAGATCCGTCAGGATCCTCGCGTGCGTCTGTTGACGAAAACGAACGCACGCTATCTCCAGAAACAGCAAATAGGTGAACCGGTCGACCTGATTGTCATCGACGTTTCCTTTATCTCCGCCACGCTTGTGCTTCCGGCAGTGGTCGAAGCCGCATTTCCCGAGTCAGCCCGCGACCGAGTCGGGCGGCAGCTCGTTGTGCTGGTGAAGCCGCAGTTTGAAGCTGGACGCGAGCATGTAGGTAAGGGTGGAATCGTTCGCGATCCATCCGTACAAGCTGCCGCTGTCGAGAAGGTTCGGCAAGCCGTACTCGGTTTGGGCTTCACCACTTGCGATGTGATCGAGTCGCCCATTCTTGGCGCCGAGGGCAATCGCGAATTTCTTCTGTATGCCACGATTTAAGCTTGTAATCGAGACACTCCCGTCCGCGATCGCGAGCCAGCAGCCGCCAGCCGGGGTGCCCTGGCCACAGGTAGGGATTTTCCCTGTACAATTCCGATTTGCTCATGCCGCAGGGGTCTTCGAACTCAGTTGCGATTGTTTCCAAGCCGGCAAAGCCAGAGCTGGCCGACATCCTGCCACAACTGTTCGAGTGGCTCGACCAACACCATTACGCCGTCCTGATTGACCGCGAAACGGCCGCCTACACGAATAACCGAGAGATCGTTGATCGCGACCAGATCGGAATGCGAAAGCCGGACTACGTCATTGTGCTGGGAGGCGACGGGACGTTGCTCTCCGCAGCGCGTGCCGTGGCCCAGGCTGGGGTTCCCATCTTGGGAGTGAACCTGGGCATGCTGGGGTTCTTGACCGAAGTTCCACTGGCGGAACTCTATCCCGCTCTTGAGGCCATTCATCTGAATCGTTTTTCGCTTGATCGCCGGGCCCTGGTTCATTGTCGGCTCGTCAGGGAAGGGAAATCGATCGCGACCTACGATGCCCTGAACGATGCCATTGTGAACAAAGTTTCGATCGCTCGTCTGGCCAGCCTTGACCTGTACATCGACGAGATGTTTGTGTCCAACTACAAAGCAGATGGCATGATTATCGCCACGCCGACAGGATCGACAGCCTACTCGGTAGCCGCCGGCGGCCCGATCCTCATGCCTTCGGTCGAGGCCTTTGTGGTGACACCCGTTTCTCCTCACTCGCTGACTCATCGTCCACTGGTAGTGCGCGACAGCTCGGAAATCGTGGTGGTTGTGAACACCGAGCATGAGCCAGCGTTTCTGAGTATCGACGGGCAGGTTGGCGTGGAACTTCACGACCGCGATCGGATCGTTTGCCGCAAATCCGAATACACGGTCAAACTCCTGCGCATTAGCAAAACATTTTTCGACGTCTTGCGGACAAAACTCAAATGGGGCCAGAGATAGAGCTCCCTTATATGACAACTCGGACTGGACGCAGGCGGACTCGCCGATCTCCAGGGCCGCAGCAGGGAAGCCCGAAAAAACTTAAAGCGAAGCTTAAGTTTTTGGGTAGAAGCGCAGAGGGCAAAGCCCCTTAGGGCCATAGCAACGCCCTGGACGAAGAGTGCTCATCTGGGCGGTCTAGGAGCCATAATGTCACAACGGTTCGTGCTTTCATCTCTCTTTATTCATCTCGTAACTATTCCCATGATTGCCTTGGGCCAAGGGAAACCCGCGGCTGACCTGATCATCACCAACGCGAAGGTTTGGACCGGCGACCGAGCGTTGCCAAAGGCCGAAGCTCTGGCCGTCCTCGGTGATCGTATCGTTGCCGTCGGCTCAAACCAGGATGCCGACGCCTGGCGCGGCCGGCAAACCAAAATTATCGATGCCCGCGGCAAGCTCCTGGTTCCCGGTTTCGATGACGCCCACGTCCATTTTTCCAACGGGGGTGCGCAACTCGATGCCGTGCAGCTGAACGATGTGACCAATCCTGAGGAATTTGTCCGTCGCATCGGCGAGCGCGCTAAAACCACAGGGCAGGGCGAGTGGATTCTCAACGGCGATTGGGACGAAACGAAATGGAATCC
The DNA here is from genome assembly GCA_051986135.1 of Terriglobales bacterium. Taxonomy (GTDB): domain Bacteria; phylum Acidobacteriota; class Terriglobia; order Terriglobales; family Acidobacteriaceae; genus Gp1-AA122. The sequence goes on from JBPYDQ010000535.1 coordinate 2,391, forward strand.
GCCTTCGCTTCCCACCAGGGAATTGATCGACCCGGTAACGCCCAACACCCCGGTTTTTGTGTCGCGTTATGACGGCCACATGGGCCTGGCAAACTCGCTGGCGCTGAAACTGGCCGGGGTCACGTCGGCGACCCCGGACCCGCCCGGCGGGACGATCGTACGCGACGCCCAGGGCAATCCCACCGGGGGGCTGAAAGATGCCGCCCAGAGTTTCGTATTTAAGGTAATTCCGCCGCCCTCCCATGAGCAGCGCTGGCGCGACATAAAGCGAGCCCTCGCCCATGCTGCCTCGGTCGGCGTGACCAGCGTTCAAGACATGGCGGCCGACTACGGTGATATCGCCGTCTTTTCCGAGCTGCTTGACCGCCGAGAATTGACAACCCGAATCTACGCCGCTCCCCTGATCACCGAGGGCGCCGCCGATCAGGCTAAGATCGGTATCCGCCGCGCCTTCGGTTCGCCGTACTTGCGAATCGGAGCGGTAAAAGCCTTCGCCGATGGCTCTCTTGGCTCGCGTACTGCCTACTTCTTCGAACCGTTTCTTGACCAACCCAACAATCGCGGCTTGCTTTCCGATGAAATGCACCCCATCTCAGCCATGCGCGATCGCATGATGCGGGCCGATGGTGCCGGTATTCAGATATGCACCCACGCGATCGGAGATGCCGCCATCTCCACGATACTCGACTTGTACACGGAAATTGAAAAGGTCCATCCAGACGCGGACCGACGCTTCCGCATCGAACATGCCCAACATATGGCGGCCAAGGACTTCGATCGTTTTGCTCGCCTACACGTGATCGCCTCCATGCAGCCTTATCACGCGATTGACGATGGCCGCTGGGCCGAGGGCAGAATCGGACACGATCGCGCCAGCCGCACCTATGCCTTCCGAACTTTCCTGAATCATGGGGTTCGCCTGGCCTTTGGAACCGACTGGGACGTGGCTCCGCTTAACCCGATGCTGGGATTGTACGCCGCTGTCACCCGTGCCACTCTTGATGGTAAGAATCCCAACGGCTGGTTCCCCGAGCAGAAGCTTACGATCACCGAGGCAGTGGAAGCCTACACCATGGGTTCGGCCTATGCTGAGTTTCAGGAGATGGAAAAAGGCTCGATTACGCCGGGTAAGCTTGCCGACCTGGTGATTCTGAGCGACGACATTTTCACGATTGACCCGGTCAAAATCCGGGAGGTAAGAGTCCTCACAACCATCGTCGGCGGAAAAGTCGTCTGGGCGCGATCCGAGCCGGCCGCCGGAGGGCGCGATTAGCCTCAAGCCCCGGCGCTCGCCTTGCCCTCACTGGAAAATTCGTTCGATACCGGAGCAGTTAGGGCTATGCCGAAGGTTCCGACCAGGGTCCACCGGTAATCCTGCTGCACCGAATCGGTCGCAGTTGCCGTCACTTCCTCAGGCTGCTTCTGCTTTTGACCAATGACACGTTTTCAATATGGATACCCTTGGACTGGCGCCCGGTGAGGTCTGGGCCTCGAAAGACAAGTTTTTGGCCATGCAGCTTGACCTCTACTATCGATCCCTATTCGCTTATCGCCCCCGTCATCGCCTTCTTGGACGCCGTTCCGCCGAATCCTTCCCATTAGCTCAAGACACTTCCGCTCTGACCAGGTCAGCAAACGATTCTCTCCTGCGAATCAGCCGGGCGCGTTTCCCATCGACCAGCACTTCCACGGCGCGTGTTCGGGAGTTGTAGTTGGAGGAAAGCGCCATGCCGTATGCCCCTGTATCGAGGATGGCAAGCAGCTCTCCTTCGGCGACCTTCGGCAACCGGCGATCGCGGGCAAAGAAATCGCCGGTCTCGCAGACCGGGCCGACCACGTCAAATTTGCGCTCCGCGGCTCCCTTATATCGCCGCACCGGCACGATCTGGTGAAATGCACCATACAGGGATGGGCGTATCAAATCGTTCATGGCCGCATCGACGACCAGAAATTGCTTATGGTCATTCCTCTTCACATACTGAATCGAAGTGACGAGAGCTCCCGCGGGCCCTACAATTGCCCTTCCAGGTTCGAGCAACAGGCAAATGTCGAGACCGCGCAGGGGCGCGCTCACGGCGGCCGCATACCGGGCGGCGTATTCGGGAAACTCTTCGTTCGTGCCGCCGTCGTACCAGATCCCCAGCCCGCCCCCCGCATCCACGTATTGAATCCTGTGACCATCGTCGCGCAGCAGCCGCACTAGTTCCGCGACGCGACTCATCGCTCGGCCGAAAGGCCGGGGGCTGGTAATCTGCGAACCGATGTGGATGCTGACACCAGCTACCGTAAGAAACCGTTCTCTTCGGGCGCGTGTATACAGCTCGCGCGCATTCTCGAGGGGAATTCCAAACTTGTGCTGGTGCAAGCCGGTTGCAACGTAAGGATGAGTGTTGGCGGGCACATCAGGATTCACCCGGAGGGCAATCTGAGCTGTCTTCTTCCAGCGCGCGGCGCGTTCTGCCAGACGCCGGAGCTCTGATTCGCTCTCCACGTTGAACAGTAGAATCCCGGCCTTAAGGGCCAGATCAATTTCTCGAACTGTCTTCCCCACGCCGGAGAATACCACCCGCCGGTTCGCTCGCCGGTCCACCCGCAAAACCCTTTGCAGCTCTCCTCCAGACACCACGTCGAACCCGCACCCTAGCCGATTCAGCAGCCGCAAAATGGTTAAATTCGAGTTTGCCTTTACCGAATAGCAGATGGTGTGGGGCGCCTGGCGGAAGGCAGCGTCGAAGGCGCGAAACCTTTGCCTGATGGTCGAAGCCGAATAGACGTAGAGCGGAGTTCCATAACGCGCGGCCAGGGTTGTAAGGGGAACCTGGTCGCAACAAAGAACCTGGTCGACTCGTGTCCGATTGGCATCGCCGCCGGGCAGGCTGACAGCCGACGGCTGGCGACCAACGATGGTCTCGCCTTCCGAATACGAGAATGCGGGAGGACGTCCTCCAAAGCTCCTGGGGTCGGCTCTCACTTCGGTTGGTTTCGGGTTCCTTTGACCTTGATGGCAACCACGGTTTGATCATCAAACGGTTCCTCCCCGGAGGCGTGCTCAGCTACCGCCTCCAACAGCCGTTCGACGACCTCAGCAGCACTGGCACGGGCGCATTGGCTGATGACCCGCTCCGCTCCGCTCCGGCCAAACAACTCCCCGGCGCGGTTACGGGCATCGAGAATCCCGTCGCTGAAGAACACGAACAGGTCGCCGGGTTTGGCACGCAAGGTAAATTCATCGTACTCGGCTTCATCAAATAAACCGAGGGGCAACCCGGTGGCTTCAATAATTTCCATCTTGCCATCGCGCAGATAAACCGGACGGGGCAGACCCGAATTCGCCACCTGCAAGATTTTGCGGGTGTCGTCCCACACGGCGTAGATGATGGATACGAATTGTGCCTCAATGCGCCGCTCGCTGAGAGAAAAGTTCAACGCCGATAACATCTCGGCAGGCGCCGGCTCAAGGGGCGCGTGCGAACGAAGAATGCCGCTGACCAGGGCGGCATAAATGGCTGCGGGTGCCCCTTTCCCGCTCACATCTCCGATAACGATGGCCGTGCGCGCAAGAGAGTATGTAACGAAGTCGTAGAGGTCGCCGCCGATGGCGCGCGCGGGTACAAACTTGGCCGCTATTTCCAAATTGTCCAGCTTAGGCGCCGCTGCCGGCAGCAGCTGGAATTGCAACTCCCGCGCCAAGGCCAGGTCGCGCTCCAACCGCCTCTCCTGCTCCTTGATCTGCTCGTAAAGGCGGGCGTTTTCAATCGCGATTGCTACCTGCGCGGCCAGAGTCGTGACGGTGCGCTTGTGGTCCTCGTTAAAGAATCCTCGCCGCGTATGTTCCAGATCGAGAACGCCGATAACCTTGTCTTGGTAGATCAACGGTACTGCCAACTCCGATCGTGTCTCGGGATTGACCTTCACATATCGTGGATCCTTGCGGACATCCGCCACCAGCACCGCTTGTTTCAGTTCGGCTGCCTGTCCCACGATGCCATGTCCGAGCGCGATCTCGTGCTTGACTTGGATGTTCTCTTGGAAACGCAGCGAGAACCGGTGCTCGAGCTTCTCTGAGCCCGGCTCGACCAGCAGAATGCTGAACATCTGGAAATCGATCAAGCGGCTAAGCAGGTCGCCAATCCTCTTGAGAAGCTGGTCCAGATTCAAGATCGATGTCAGCTCGCGAGCGATTTCATTCAGCAACAAAAGCGTTCGCGCCTGTCGTGTACTGCGGGTATAGAGCTGCGCATTCTCGATGCCAACCGCCATGCGCGACGCGATCAGGGTCAGCAGCCGTTTGTGGTCCTCGGTGAAATAACCGGCCTCCCGCGCCTCCAGGTCAATGATCCCAATCACCCGGTTCTTGACGATCAAGGGAATCGCCAGTTCGGAGCGCACATGAGGAATGGCCGCGATGTAGCCGTCCTCTTTGGTGACATCGTCCACCAGCACCGCTTCCCGCAGCTTGGCAGCCCGTCCGGTGACACCTTCGCCCACTTTTAGCCGAGCGCGTTCCGCAAACTCCCGCGGGTAGCCCAATTGAAAGCGGAAGCGCAACTCCTGTGTCCGCTCGTTTAACAGCAAGATGGCAAAAATCTCGTAGTCGATTACCTTGCGCACAAGTTCGGCAACCCGCCGCAGAGTGGTCTCCAGGTCCAGCGTCGTATTGACGACGTCGGCGACCTCCAGCAGCAGGGGCTCGATTTTGCTGATCTGTTGGGAAACAGTGGCCATTCAACCTATGATAGCAGCCACTCACCCGGTTCCTCGATTGGGGCTAATTCCGGGGAATCACGCAAATATCGGGCAGGTTGCGATATCGCTCCGCGTGATCCAGTCCGTAACCGACCACATACTCGTCGGGAATCTTGAAGCCCACATAATCGGCCTCAATGGGACGTTTTCGCCGCGACGGCTTGTCCAGCAGGGCGGCGATCTTGAGCGCTCGCGGCTGATGGGCAAGCATGTGGTTCTTTAGATAGGTCATAGTTAGCCCGGTATCGAGGATGTCCTCCACCAGGATTACGTTGCGATCGCGCATCGATTGATCCACATCCTTGGTCAAGCGAACCTCTCCGGTGGAATCCCATCCGGAAATCAACTCCTGCATAGGGCTGGGCCGGTTCCCGTAGCTCGAGACGCCAATGAAGTCAAAAGTCGCATCCAGTTCGACCTGGCGAGCCAGGTCGCTGAGAAAAATTGCCGCGCCTTTCAGCACGCCGACGAACATGATGCTCTGCCCCTTGAAGTCGTGCGTGATCTGGCGTGCCAGTTCGGAAACTTTCTCTGCAATTCGATCGTGCGTGATTAGAATCTTGAGTTCGGCCACGGCAGACATATTAAATACGAAACCCGGGCACGACTAGTGAGTTTTGCCATTTGCGGTGAGGGTGCCGCCTCAATAGAATAAAACTCCCTACTCGCGAGGCGGGACGATCATGCCGATGGCGGAATTCCAAGCTCTGGTTACTGAGGCGAAAAAAGAAATCTTCGAGATCAACGTCTCGGACCTGAAAAGGATGCTGCAGAGCCGGGAAGACTTCTGCCTGATCGGCGTGCGCACTAAGCGGGATGCCGACCAAGGCATGATCCCGCAAGCGGTGAACGTCAGTCGCGGCATGCTGGAGCACGACATCGACCAGGTCACCACCAAGAAGAATTCGAAGATCGTGCTCTATTGTGGCGGGGGCAGCCGTTCCGCCTTGGCAGAGGTATCCCTAAAGAGAATGGGTTTCAGGAACGTGATTTCTTTGGCCGGCGGGTACAAAGGATGGAAGGAATAGAGTAGTTAGCGATTTAGAGCTCGCCCACTGAAGTTTCCCCTTGCTTCCCGCATGCTCGGGACCAAGTCGGAAGCGCTAACGGCGAGGGAGAACGAAATGGATCTAAAAGGCATTAAGCTCACCTGGCTCGGCCATGCTACTTTTCGCTTCGAAACCCCAGCGGGCAAGACGGTGCTGGTCGACCCCTGGGTCATGAACAATCCCATGTGCCCCGATAAGGAAAAGAACCTGAAGAAACTGGACGTGATGCTCATCACCCATGGCCACGGTGATCACATCGGCGATGCCGTCGAGATTGCCAAGAAATACACTCCCATAGTCGTCGGAATCCCCGAACTGGTTGGTTGGCTCGAGAAAAAGGGCGTCAAGAACACCGCCATGATGAACAAAGGGGGTACTCAGACGGTGGGCGACGTGCGCGTGACTATGGTCCATGCCGATCATTCCTGCGGCATTCAAGACGGCGACCAACTGGTCTATGGTGGCGAAGCTTGCGGCTATGTCATCGAATTCTCCAATAAACTGAAGTTCTATCACGCCGGTGACACCAATGTTTTTGGCGACATGAAGATCATTCACGATCTTTATGCGCCTGATGTCGCGATGATTCCCATCGGCGACCACTTCACCATGTCCCCGCGTGAAGCGGCCTACGCGTGTGGCTTGCTCAGGGCAAAAACAGTAATTCCCATGCACTTCGGAACGTTTCCGGTGCTGACCGGAAAGCCGAGCGAGCTCGAGAGACTGGTGAAAGGCGTGGACGTCGTCGAAATGAAACCTGGGCAGACGATCGGCTGAGTTGGACCGAGTGCGGCACCGAGGCGATCTTGGCGGCAAACCATCAACATTGGCGAATGGGCGGAGTCACCGAAGAAGGGGTCGAAGACTATTTGTACTCTATGCTGCCGCCGCGAGATCCGGTTCTCGCCGAAATGGAAGCTGAGGCCGCTAAGCGCGATATTCCGATCGTCGGCCCCGCCGTGGGACGACTTTTTCAGCAGCTGGCGACGATCAGCGGTGCCAAGACCGTCTTCGAAATGGGCTCGGCAATCGGATATTCCACAATCTGGTGGGCGCTGGGAGTCGGCCACGCTGGCCGCGTCTACTATACCGATAGCGATCGAAAAAATTGCGACCAAGCCCGGCGCTATGCGGAACGTACCGGAGTTGCCGCCCGGGTAACCTTTAAATTGGGCGACGCCCTCGAACTTCTCTCCGAAGAAAAGCAATTATTCGATATCATCTTCAACGATGTGGATAAAGACGATTATCCGCGGGTGTTTCGCTTGGCGGTGCCCCGCCTGAAAAGGGGCGGTCTGTTGGTAACGGATAACGTTCTGTGGAGCGGCCAGGTAGCCAAGAAAAACCCGAAAGACTCGAGCACAAAAGCAATAGTGGAATTTAATCGTCTATTGTACGGCTCACCCGACCTGTTCACGACGATCATTCCCCTCCGCGATGGAGTTGCCATCTCGGTGAAACGTTAATCCGATTCTAAAACCATCTGCTCACAGGGTATGGTGGTCGAGCACTGGCCCTGTGCAATCGGTAGCCAGCAGATTCCGGAGCCAAGGGTGGGCGGAGCAATCGAGCTCGGAAGATAAATTGCGGTCCAGAGACAATCCTTCCTGAGAGCCATGGGATGGGATAGTTTTTGGAGAAATTGCAAACACTGGCGAAGGACGAAATTTTAGATCGACCTTACGGGGAGAGCGGGCAAATCATCCACTAGTCCCACTTCCTTCTGCAAAAATGGCTCGGCATAGGTGACTCCGCCCAGCATCCCATAGAATCGCGCCATGGCTTCGACCCGCGGTCGAATCTCCGCCTCCGCCGGGAAGATACCGCTGCCCGCATCCTGATCGCTGAATTGTGACTTATAAGCCATCAGCGCACGGAGTCGGTCTTCAAACTGGTCAGTGATATCCACGACAAATGTAGGCCGCACGTCGTAATAGAGGGTTGCGTAAACAATCTTGAAGGGGCGGTGCGGCGCCAGCGCTCCCTGAGGGGCTGCGGGGCCTGAATTTTTCTCGACCTCTCGAGCCGGGCGAACGCCATGTGCTCCCGCAATCGGCAACTTTGCCAGCCCGGCCAGGAAGCAAGCCTCATACCCCAGCACTGACGCGGTATAGTGATCCGGATGCCGCCCCTTCCAGTAAGGAAGAATGACGACTCGTGGCCGCGTCTGGCGGATGACCCGCGCCACCCGTAGCCGGTTCTCCCAACTATTTTCTACCCGCCCATCGGGAATATCCAGCGCCTCCCGCCACGAGACGCACAGAAGGCGCGCAGCCTCAGCCGCTTCCCGTGCTCGATCCTCGGCCGTTCCGCGTGTTCCCATTTCGCCCTGAGTTAAGTCGAGGATTCCCGTACGATAGCCCCGCCGCGCCATTTTGATCAGCGTGCCTCCGCAGGTCTGTTCGACGTCGTCACGGTGCGCGGCCAGAGCCAGGATGTCGAGCGCGGACATATCAGTCGAGAGTACCCTGTTCGAGCACCACCTGCTCGCGCACAATCAGGCAGTGCGCGGCCATTTCTTTAAGGGTGGGAACAAGGCGATTCACGTGCCCATCGGCGTCGACGGAGTAGAGGATGACGGGCAGCTTGCCGCCCGCATCCACGAGCTGGGAAGTCCAAACGGGTTGGCACTCGAGAAACTTGGTAACGTCCACCGTCATCGCGTCTCCGATTTTACAGCACCGTCCGTAGGGGAACACGATGTCCAGGATTCTGGCCGTTGAACGGCTCAGCTTGTTGACGTAGGTTTACGCCCAAGATCACGCCCCGCGCGACCACCAGGATATTCACGATGGAGTTCTCCGAAACGAATAGGTAGGTCAGCGGCCGGTAATCAGAGCAGTTATGGCGGACTCGATCGCGGAAACTGGAAGTCTTACCACAACCGACACTAAGAAAAATCAAGGCGAAGGCGCACGACAGGAAGTCGGGTCCGGCAAGAAGCGAGCTTCATTTTTTTCTTTCAACCAGGAAATGGGCGAGACATTTCAGCGTTTGAGCGCGTTGGCCAAAGCGGTCGAGCATCGTCGAGGCGGTCTCCACCAATTCATCCGCCTTGTGCAAGGACTCGTCGACCCCGAACAAGGACGGATAGGTGGCCTTTTCCGCGGCTGTGTCTTTCCCAGCCGTCTTGCCCAGTTGTTCGGAGGTTTCGGTCACGTCCAACACATCATCGACGATCTGAAACGCCAAACCGATCGACTGCCCAAAGGATTCGATCGAAGTAATCGCGGGCTCATCCGCCCCCGCGTACAGCGCTCCCGAGACCACGCTGGCTGTGATGAGAGCCGCGGTTTTTGCCCGGTGGATGTATTCGACTGTCTCGAGATTCGGCTTGCTGTGCTCGGCTTCCAGATCCACCACCTGGCCGCCAATCATGCCGTTGATAGTTCCTGTGCCGCGGGCGATTTCCTCGATTATGCGAACTCGTTCCTCGGCGGGACAACGAAGCCGGGACAGCACCTCGTAGGCCAGGGTCTGCAGGGCATCGCCGGCCAGAATCGCGGTGGCCTCGCCAAAGGCCTTGTGACAGGTGGGTCGCCCGCGCCGGAGGTCATCATTATCGAGGGCTGGTAGATCGTCGTGAATCAGCGAATAGGTATGCAGCATCTCCAGCGCCGCCCCGACATCTTCAACCCCCGCTGGCAGAGAACCCTGAATCATGCGCGCCGCTTCCAAACATAAAATCGGCCGCAGGCGCTTCCCTCCGGCAAAGACGCTGTGCCGCATGGCCTCGTGAATAGAAGTGGGATGCTGAGTCGCGGCAGGCAGCAAGCGCTCCAGCGTCGCATCGGTCAACTCTTGGCCTTCTCGAAGCGTCTGCTTGATCATGAAGGTTTGAGTATAACAAGGCGAATGCTCGGGAATGGTTGGTCACTAACAGGTCGGTGGCCTCTCGTCGCTGGTCGCGGCAGAATCGAAGTGCGTTCTGAGTGACGACCACGGGCAACGACCGTTTTCAGGCAGCGGCTGAGTGCGATGTGCTGGCGTGGCGCACGGCAGCGGTAATAATGCCGCGCGAATCGGTGGCAGAGCAGATGTCCGCAGCTCCCGCATCCAGCACCGCCGTCCACATCTCCTCGTCCGCGATGCGATGGGTGCAGACGATGCACAGGCTCGAAAACTCGCGATGCAGGTGCTCTACTTCGTCCAGAGTAGCAGCTTCCATATCCAGAACCACGACATCGGTCGGGATGTGGGCGATCAAATCCCGGAGTTCCGCCAGCGAACGGACGGCATGGATGGCATGGAAATGGTGGCAGAGTTGTTCGGACAAAAGGCGAGCAACTCTGGGGTCCTTTTGCAAGAGGGCAAGGTTGACGAACTCCATTTACAACCCCAACAAAGGCGGCTTTCCCGACGGGCTGGGCTGCGGCGGATCCGCAGACAACTTTAGGACTGCGAGTCGCGATCGAGCCAGGCGTACTACTTTGAGGCCGCCTTGTCGATCGAGGGCTCGAACGGTTCGGCCTGGAGTTTCCCGTTACTCTTCAGCAGAATTTCTACTTTGCCCTCAGCTTGCTCCAACTCCTTGCGGCAAGAGTTGGATAGCTGTACGCCCTCCTCGAAAAGAGTCAAAGACTTCTCGAGTGGTACTTCCCCTTTCTCCAGCTCTTGCACAATCTTCTCAAGCCGCTGGAGACATTCCTCAAACCTGGGCAACGGAAAACTCCTGTTCTTCTTTAATGCACCCAATCGCTGCCGAAACGCAAGTTAATTTCCTATGAAAGCGTGACTTTTTTAAAACGCGGTTTCGGAAACCTGCGATTTTTTCCGTTGTGTTTCTTTCTGTGCGTTTCTGGTCTCATGTCACCGAGTGGCCGCGGCTCCGGTCCCACCCAACGCCTCCAGCACGTCGACAGCCGAGCTATACCGCCCCATGGGTGCACTGATCTGCGCTCCCTGCACCATCTTCCGAACCGCGATCAGCATCTCGCGCGCAATCGCCACGCCTTCCTCGCGCGCCCCTTCCGGAGTGCTCGCCCGGCTCATGCGCTCCAAGATGGAGTCCGGCACCGAAACCCGGAGCTCGTTCTTCATGAACTCGGCATTGCGGACGCTAAGCAGCGGCCAAATACCCGCTACCACCGGAATACGGTGGCGCTCGATGCGCTTGAGAAAATTCTCCAGCAGCCCCAAATCGAACACCGGCTGGGTTACCGCGTATTCGGCGCCGGCTTCGACCTTGTACTCGAACCGCCGCACCTCTTCGTCAATGTTAGGCACGCCCGGGTTCGCCCCCACCCCGATGACAAAACTTGTGCCCGTGCCCAGCGGATTGCCACCAATATCCAGCCCCCGATTGAGATTATGGACAATATTGACTAGCCCAATCGCGTCCACATCGAAAACCGCGGTCGCATCGGGATAGTTGCCCATTTTGGGCGGATCACCGGTGATGCAGATCAGATTAGCAATCCCCATGGCCGCCGCGCCCAGCAGGTCCGACTGGATGCCCAGAACATTCCGATCTCGGCAGGTGTAATGGAGAATGGCTTCAATCCCCACGTCTTTCTGAATCAGCAGAGCGAGCGCCTGGTTACTCATCCGGGCCGAGGCGCGCGGGCTGTCGGGTATGTTGATGCCATCGACTCCGACCGATTTCAGGAACCTCGCACCTTCGACTTCCTTGCGAATATCGGTCCCTTTGGGAGGAACGATTTCGACCATGGTGACAAAATCGCCACCGGCTAGCTTCGCCCCCAGCCGCGATCGTCGTTCGACGGGGACGGCAGCAATCACCTTCGCCGCTGGCTCCGGCTTTGCTACCGCGACTTTGGCTGTCTTGGCTTCACCTACGCGCAAAGCTGATTTCATTACCCGGATATGTTCCGGCGTGGTTCCGCAACAGCCGCCCACCAGTCGAACTCCCGCGGCCAGGAACTTGCGCGCGTAGCTCGCCATGTACTCCGGTGAGCAGAGATAAATGTTGCGCCCTTCCACCGAGCGAGGCATACCAGCATTTGGCTGCGCCGCTAAGGGCAGGGAAGTGGCTGCCCGGACCCGTTCGAGCGCGTCCAGCATATTCACCGGTCCAACGCTGCAGTTGCATCCAATGACATCGGCGCCCCAGGACTCCAGCTTTTTCGCGAAATGTTCTGGAACCGATCCATCCAGACAGTTGCCATCCTCGTCGATGGTGACCTGCGCTACCACCGGTACCTCCCGATTCACGTCACGTGCCGCTAGCAAAGCCTGATGAAGCTCTTCCAAATAGCCAAACGTCTCCAGCATGATTAAGTCCACCCCGCCTTCGATCAGGGCTGCAATCTGGTTGCGAAACGCCGCACGCGCTTCCTCGAGGGAGGTTTTGCCCAACGGCTCAATACGAATTCCGAGCGGCCCGACCGAACCGGCGGCCCATCCCCCAAAGCTTTTGGCCGCCACCCGGGCCAATTGGGCTCCCTGAAGGTTAATTTCCCGAACCTGGTCGGCCAGGCTATGGCGAGCCAGCCGAAAGGAATTAGCCCCGAAGGTATTGGTTTCAACCATGTCCGCACCCGCCTGCAGGTATTCATGATGGATGCTGCGGATCAGGTCGGGCTGTGACAAGTTCAACTCGTCGTAGCAGCGATTGATGAAGATTCCTTTGCTGTAAAGCAGCGTCCCCATGGCCCCGTCGCACAACACGGAAGCCTTCTGAAGTCGAGCGATCAAGTCGATAGCCATTTCCGTCGAGAATACAAGATCACGGAATTTTTTGCGCGGAGCTCTGGCCGGTCAGGCCCGGTCGACGGAATTTCGCTCTGTTATAATTTAGAACTTCGCATCTAAATCTCTATCGCACATGATCTTAGGAATTCCGGCGTTGAAGCGTGTTCTCACAGGTGTGCTTGTAGCTACCAGCGGAGTATCTCTGTTGTCCTGCGGCGGTTCTTCGAGCACCACGACTCCACCAAGCGGGCTGAAGTTCCGAGCCTTTGTCTCTCAGAACGTCTCGGCCAGCACGGCGATTCCCGGACTGGTAATCGTCGATGCTCAAAACGACAGATTCGGGACGGGCGCTGCCATTAGCGCCGGCCCTTCTCCGAGTCTGATGGCAGTTCCGGCGAACCGCCAACTGACGATGGTGTTCAATAACACGAATAATGAATTGGACGTCATAAACAATGCCAAGGAGACTGCCAACGGGAAGGTGACGCTACCTTCCTCAACCCAGAGCATGGCTGTTACTTCCGACGCGACCCTGGGTTTTGCCGCCGTCCCCGAGGCGCCCGTCGCCGGCCTCGCTCCGGGAGAGGTAGAGCTGATCAATCTGACAACTACCTCACTCGAGGCGCCGGTGGCTAATTGTCCCCCGACGAATCCCCTGTCCAATTGCTTATCGGGTGCGCGCTACATCGTTCTAAGTTCGGACAACACTCATCTGCTGGTTTTCGGGAACGCTAGCAATCTGTTCACTCGCGTCGACCTCTCCAACATCGGTACGACTTCCTCCCCGAACTGGGTTGTAAGCCGCACCACGCAAGTTATTCCTCCACCAGCGGGCCTCGCCCAACTGGATCATCCTGTTTGGGCGGTGTTCAGCCCGGACGGCAGAACCGCCTACATCCTGAGTTGCGGAGCCGAGTGTGGTGGCACGACCGCAAGCATCACGCCCTTCACCCTGGCGACGAACCAACTGGGGACAACGGTCCCGCTCGCCGGGGGCGCCACCTTCGCTGCCTCATTCGGAAACACCGTTTATGTTGCCGGATCTGCCGCCTGCCTGACGGGAGCGAATTCGACCACCTGCGGGAAACTCTCAATTCTGAATACTTCAGGGACCACGGTACAACTCGTTAAGACCGTCAACATCCAAAACGGCTATCACAACCAGATGGCAGTCACTTCCGACAATCAGGTTTTTGTGGGAGCGCAGGCTTGCAGCAGCGGGTGTCTCGCTATCTACAACTCCAATAACGGCAATGTCGTCATCGGCACCGACTTCGGTGATGTAACGGGAATCCAGCCAATCTCAGGCCGGACGCAAGTCTATGTCGTCGAAAACGGTGAACTCAGGAACTGGAGCACTCTCACCGACACCCTCTCGCCTCCGCAACAGCAAATGGACATCGTCGGGCAGGCAGTCGATGTCAAACTGGTGGACTAGTTTCGTCCGTCTTCAACCACCTTCGAGGTAATCGAAAAACCACCTTCCGTGCTGGCAATTGGCATACCAGGGGAAGACGGAGGTTTGGCTTGAAGTGTGACTGGGAAAGCTAGAGCGGTTCGATCACAAGTCTGTGCTTGTTTGTCCTTGCCACTGCCGCGGGAGAATAGGGTACCGTAGTTGTGGTTCCTTCGTACCAGGCTTTCCACTGATCCATGTAATAGGGACTTAGGAAATTCCCACCCTGGCCCGTGACCAGATTCAAGGTTGTGCGGTCCAGATCAGAGAAATCGACGGTCATACGCTGGGAGGGTCCCAGTTCTTTGCCCGCCTGCTTAACCGTAAAGCTGCCCCCTGACTGTTCGACCAGTCCCGGTCCGGCCCATCGCCTGAGAAGCGGGATTCGGCCCAGCACCGGATGTTGAATATAGAGGGGCGAAGCCTGTCCCCACCGCCACTGGTTCAAATTTGGCGGCGCTCCCTTGTGCTGGACGGCAGCTTCTACCGCGGCCGCGAGCAGGGCATTGTAATCCCGATAACTTCGGGGCAGCCAGCGCCGGGGCTGCTTCAACAAAACATCCTCCAGCCAGACCGAGCTCATGAACCACTGATAATCCTTCCAGCTGAGCGACCCATCCTCCGATTCAGCCCCCAGCTTTGGTTCGAGCAGTAGACGGCTCAGCTCCTGACGGGATTGATTCTCAATCGTGGCCGCCGCCGAGTCTTTGACCAGGCGCCCATCCCAGTCGCGCATCAGATCCCGGGCTTGGCGCGCCCGCGGGGAAAGCTGACTTACATGGTCCAGTGCATAGACGAACCGTTCGGCGCAGAAGCGGTCGAACGCGGAATCGACATCGGTCTGGAGCGCAAGCATGTCAGCGGAAGAGAATTTCTTGCCCGACTCCAGTACGTGGTAGATGCGTTCGGTCCGCCACGGAGCTCCCCACTGGGTTGCCAGGGTATAGGGATATTTGTCTGGCGTAATGCGCCCATTGGCGGTGGCGATTACTCCCCATGGTGGATCGAAGATATTCGGCAATTTATCGAAGGGCACGTATCCGGTCCACTCGTGCGCGTCATCACTGCCGTTTTGAGGAAGGCTGCCATCGCCCGATGCCCGGATCGGAATGTTGCCTGTCGCATGATACCCGATGTGCCCGTCTACATCGCCGTAAACCGCATTTTGCGAGGGGCTGTTGAAGCCGGCTAGCGCGTGGGTAAATTCGGTCCAATTTTGCGCGGCATCGATGTCAAAAAATGGATTACCTATACCGTCGTACAAGGTCCAGCGCAGTGCAATTGGCCGTTTTTCGCCAGGAATCAACTCCGTGATGATCGGTCCGTGGCGGGAGAGGGAAACATTCACAATTTGATCGGCCTCTCCCTTTACGTGAATGATTTCTCGCCGATGTTCCGGATTGCGCCAGCCCTCGGGTGTACGATACTGCCCCCTGTCATTGAAGCTTTCGACGTAAAGATCCTCAACCGTTGCTCCGGTATTCGTAAATCCCCACCCGATTCGCTGATTATGCCCCACGATCACGAAGGGCAGACCCGGCAGGCTGACTCCGACTACATCGAAGTTCCCGCACCGCAAGTGGACCTCGTACCACAAATTAGGCATTCGATGCACCAGGTGCATGTCATTCGACAGCAACGGCTTTCCAGAGACGGTATGCGCCCCTGACAAGACCCAGTTGTTCGATCCGGGCGGGAATAGATACGGAGCATCATGGCTCTCCGGCAGGGGCGCGCGGAACACCGGTGAGCGCTCGGTGACCGCGTTATCCTCCGGCGCGTCGCTGTCTTCCTCCTGCCGCACATCCATCCGACCAGGTCCTTTCGACGGAGGACGGTCATGCCACGACGAATTCACGTACAGATCTGCCGTCAGCTCCGGTCCTAATTTCGCCAGAATCTTTTCCTTCTGAAGCGCAGCCCGGTAATACCCGTGACTGAGATCCTTGATAATATTCGTGCCCGCCAGCTCGCAATCCTCGGCGGTCCACGGCTTGGGCGCATAATGCAAAATACGAAACTCGAGGGCCAGATGTTGGCGATGTGCCTCCTGGTAAGCGTTCACTCCTCGTGCATAGGCTTCCATGAATTGCCGGTCTCGCAAACTCGCCAATTCGACCGACCGGTGCGCCACCGCTCGTAGTCCCAGAATGCGCTGTTCGCGGTCGTGCTTCACCTGGCTGCCGCCAAGAATCTCAGCCAGTTCGCCGGCGGCATGGCGCCGCATGGCATCCATCTGCCACAGCCGGTCCTGAGCTGTGATATATCCCTGGGCAAAAAACAGGTCTTCGAGGTTCGCCGCATCAATGGTGGGCACTCCATGCTCATCACGCGTAACCGTCACCTTCGCCCTCAAAGGAGAAGCTCGGACCTCACCATCCAACTTGGGCAGTGCCGCCCGCGCAACGCTATACCAGTACCCCGACACGGTAATAAATCCCGCCAGAGCTAGCAAAAACACGACCACAGTAAGTTTCGGGAAGCGATTGGAATGTTGTCGAGTGGGAGTAAGAATGGTTGTGATCATCGGAAGTACCTGATTTTAGGGTGCCTCGGCGGTAGAACACAAATTGACTGGCTCGATCCGGGGTGACGTTTTCCTGGAAGAGACCAGCTGTTTCACCAACGAACAACGCGAAGAAAGTACGAAGGCCACTATCGTGCGCCTTCTAACCTGGATAGCTGACTGGCAGTTGGCAGCCCGCTAGAAGGCCAGTATGATTCTTCTAGGTCTCGTGCCCACCAGTCTGCAAAAACGCATTGACGATCAGCCCACGATCTCGCGCGAGATGGTCCGCGAGGCCCAAGGCATTCTGTATGAGCATCTGAAACGCGTCGGTCTGAAGCACACCGGCCAGCGTGACACCATCCTGCGCACCTTCCTCGATACCCGTGAGCATCTTTCGACTGACGAGCTTTACCGGCTGGTGAAAAGGAAAGATACAAGAATCGGCTACACCACTGTGTATCGCACCCTGAAACTCCTGGCCGAGTGTGGATTAGCCAGCGAGGTCGCCTTTCACGATGGCATTGCCCGCTACGAGCACCAATACAATCGTCGCAGCCATCACCACATGGTTTGCACCGAGTGCGGCAGCTCGGTGGAATTTTTTTCGTCCGAGATCGACGAGTTAGAACAGGAAATTGGCCGCAAGTATCAGTATGAAACCACCCGCCATACGTTCCAGATTTACGGCGTGTGCGAAGACTGCCGCAACAGAGCCGGCGGCAGATAGGCGGCGTAATCCCGCGACGGTCATCCCCAGCGCAGCGAGGGACCTGTGGTTTGTTAGGAGGAGACGATGAGCGCAGTATGCGCCGCGTGCGGTCGACCCACTTCAGACAATCTGACAGAGTGTCCCCATTGTGGCGACCGCGGCACTCATACGCCTGTCGTGAACAGCGCCATCCAGTCTACCTATCGCTCGTCAGGCGGCCTGCCAGACAATCTCACCGCCGCCTTAGCTTATGCAACACTTGTTCCCGCCATCGTCTTCCTCAGGACAAAGCGCTATAACCGGAATGAATTCGTGCGCTTTCACGCTTTCCAGTCGATTGCCCTAGCCGTGGCGAGTGTCTCTCTTGCTCTGGTACTCCTGGTGCTCGCCAATGTGGCCTCAATCAACCTGCTGCTGATTCCGATCTCGGTGATCGCTACCATCGGAATTGTATTGCTGGTCGTGGTGTGCATGATCAAGGCATTCCAGCGTGAGGCCTATAAGCTGCCACTCATGGGCGCTTGGGCAGAAAAACAGGCCCGCCGCTCTTGAAAGGGCGTGCGAGTTTACAGTTAGGCTCCGGCTCGACAGCACTCCCAATAGTCCTCGAATGCGCCGCTGAAATGGCACCCAAGCGCAATGATCGAATCGGCGGTGCGCAACAGGGTCCAGAATCCTGCCGAACCTCGATTAATATGTCGCACACCCCCGTTGAAACCACCCTTTTGTCCAAGCGCGCAAGTTCCGGTATTCTAGGAAATCTTTGCCGCCACCTCATCATGGGACGAGGAATCAGATCTTGAGAGTTAAAGTTTTCTATCATGACAAATGCTTCGACGGGGCCTGTTCGGCCGCCCTATTCTCGCGGTTTTACCGGGAGCGCATCCGAGACGATGCACAATTTGTCTTCAGCGGCTTGCTCCACCGTGCCGGTGCCCTCTTCGACGAATCCAAGTTCGACGGCGACGAGAATGCCATTGTCGATTTCAAATACTCCAGCTCACCCAAAATAACCTGGTGGTTCGATCATCACGAAAGCGCCTTCCTTAGCCCGGAAGATGCCGCCCTTTTCGAGCAGGACCAGAGCAACCGCAAGTTCTACGATCCCGACTTTCGCTCCTGTACGAAATTTCTGGCCACCATCGCCGAGCAGCGCTTCGGCTTCGATCCCAAGCCTGTTTCCGAGCTGATCGAATGGGCAGACATCATTGACGGCGCCCTCTACGAAGATCCCAGAACCGCTGTCGAGATGAAAGCTCCGGCCATGAAACTGACCATGGTGATCGAAGCGGCCAAGGACGCGGCCTTTGTCCCCCGTCTGATTCCTCTCCTAGCGACTAAGCCGCTCTCCGCGATTTTGCAGGAGCCCTTCGTGGCCGAGCTCATGCCTCCCCTCATGCAGCGTCATGAGCACTCCATCGAACTGATGAGAGGACGCACGGAGTTCAAGGATGGTACGATCTTCTTCGACGTCACCGATCAGGACCTGGAGGGCTACAACAAGTTCGTTCCCTATTACCTCTACCCGGATTCAATCTATAGTGTCGGTTTAAGCAAGAGCAGCTTCCGTACAAAAGTGTCGGTAGGCTCCAACCCCTGGGCGCGAGAAGATCGTCTGGTAAATCTGGCGAAAATCTGCGAGCGCTATGGTGGCGGCGGGCATGCCCGGGTGGGCGCGATTTCCTTTGACGTGAAACAAGAGGAGGCTGCCAGAAAAGCCGCGCGCGAAATCGTCAACGAGCTTCGCGCCAGCGTCCGCAACAATGGCCGCTAAGTCAATCGAGCCCGGCGGTCGGGAGCGGAGGAAAGACGCTCGACACGAGCATGTTGGCCGAATCGAGTAACTTCTTGTTCTCTGGCTCTGGGAATGAACTTTTCAGCTATCGCGGACCCGGGAAATCTCATCACAGAGTGTTTGACCGAGCCATGTCGGCGACTCGGGTTTTGCAACCTACGGTATGATGAGCGAAGGTCATTCTTTTAGCCTGATGCTAGTCGATACTCCGAGCCCGCGCGCTCAGCAGCAGCCCTCCAGCATTATTCGCGGAACTGACCCGGCCCACAAGCGCGGCCTGCGCGCCGTCGCCTCGGTCGAGTTCCTGAAGGGTGTCATCGGCATCGCTGTGGCTGTAGGCCTGCTCGTCCTTCGCCACAGGGACGTGTGGGATGTGGCGGATAAACTGCTCGAGTTTCTGCGCATCAACACGGATCGTCACTTTGCCCAGGTTCTCCTGGATTTTGCCGACCAGGTCACCGAAGGGCAATTATCCACGCTGGCAGCCCTGGCCTTCACTTACTCCGGTATCCGCTTCCTAGAAGCCTACGGCCTATGGAAGACCCGGATCTGGGGTGAATGGCTGGCCATATTTTCCGGGTTGGTTTATTTGCCCTTCGAAGTACGCGCCCTGCTCCAACGTTCCACTCCATTCCGCTGGGCAGCTCTGATCATCAACCTCGCACTGGTTGCCTATGTTGCCTACGTCCGCATCTCGGAAATCTACCGAGTGCGGAAGATTCACCAGACAGTTCAGGGCAGAGTCTCGCCTTCTTTTTCGACTCGACCCGACGAACCGTGGCGCAGGTCGGGATAGCCAACATTGCTCCATTCCAGCCCGGAAAATCAGTGATGGTGAATCCGTTGTATCGGAATAGGTGACACGGCGAGGACGGAGCTCAGAATCGATGAATTCTATAACTACCCCGTCGCCGAGGTTGCTGATACCCAAACCGAGTCGTGGTCGACTTGCGGGCGGAAATCGATGGTGGCGACATTAGCGTTGTGCTATCGATACGCCTCCTTGACTTGCCACCGTCATATCTGGGGGCGACGATTGATCCAGGCAATGTCGATGAGGCCTCGGCCGCCATATCAAAGGACGTTGAGCGCCGGTCACGGGCTGGCATCTACAGGTTTCCCGTGTGTGCGCAAACCAGCCAACTGGTTGCGACAGCTAAGGCGATCCCCCATCAGCCCCGGCAGTCACGGTCGAGTGAAGGGTAAAAAAATCAACCCATCAAGGTTTGGTTACCAGTGAAGCAGCTCGCCAACAGATCTGTGGGCCAGCCGCTTCACGAGACAAATAAGCCCACGCCAACGCGAAATCTCATGAGATAACCTACTGGCCTTGTCCATCTGTCCGGCTGCGGGCCAAGAGCCGATCCGCGGATCTCCTGTTTTCATCTGGTCAGAACCCGCGATGACATTTATTCTGTTCCGTCGTTCACGCATTATGTCCGCGAACCGCCCCAATGAAACGATTCCTGAGACGCTGGAAGATCCGGATCCTGATCTTGGCAGCCGTAGTCGGCCCGGGCATCATAACCGCCAACGTCGACAACGACGCGGGCGGCATTCTGACCTATTCCCAGGCGGGGGCGCAGTTCGGGCACGGGCTGTTGTGGACGCTGATCCCGGTAACGCTGGCCTTGATCCTGGTCCAGGAACTGGCTGGCCGCATGGGAGCCATTACCGGCAAAGGGCTCAGCGATCTGATTCGCGAGGAGTTCGGATTCCGCGTCACCTTCTTGATGATGCTGGCCATCTTGCTCATCAATTTCGGCAATGTGGTCACCGAATTCGCCGGCATCGCCGGAAGTATGGAGTTATTCGGCCTTAAGCGCATCTACTCAGTTCCTATCTGCGCTGTTATTGTGTGGTTAATCGTTGTCAAAGGGCAGTACAAAAGTGTGGAGAAGGTCTTCCTCGCCGCTTCCTTCTTCTACATAACCTATATCTTCGCGGGTATTCTTGCCCGGCCAGCGTGGACCAACGCTTTGGTTGCCACCTTCGTACCCCCACATCGAGAGCAACTATTGCAAAAGGATTATCTCTACATGGCCATCGCGCTAGTCGGCACCACCATAGCCCCCTGGATGCAGTTCTACTTGCAATCTTCCATCGTCGAGAAGGGTGTCACCCGCCGGGACTACAAACTTTCCCGGATTGACGTGATTGCGGGCTGCTTCTTTACAGACCTGGTCGCCTGGTTCATCATCGTTGCCTGCGCGGCGACGCTCTATGTCCACGGACTCCGCGATATCCGCGAACCTGCCGACGCCGCCATAGCCCTGCGCCCGCTGGCAGGTGATTATGCCTACATACTGTTCGCTTTAGGCCTTTTCAACGCCTCGTTGTTCGCCGCATCCATTCTGCCACTCTCCACCGCCTACACGGTTTGCGAAGGCTTGGGTTTCGAGTCCGGAGTGGGAAGACGGTTTGGCGAGGCTCCGGTCTTCTACTGGCTATACACGATCCTGATTGCCACCGGCGCAGGCGTGATCCTCATCCCGAATCTGCCCCTGATTCGCATCTCCATCCTGTCGCAGGCAATCAATGGGATTGCCATTCCCTTTGTCCTCATCTTCATGCTGCTGCTGGTCAACAAGCAGGAACTTATGGGTGAATTCGTCAACTCGCGCCTGTACAATGCCCTGTCCTGGCTGACCGCCGGCGTTATGATCCTGCTCAGCCTTGCCTACGTCTGGACTCTTCACGGGGGTTGATCGAACGGTTCCTATCGGTTTAAATACGGTCCTTTCGGCTCTGGTAACCATCCGAGTTGCATCCCGCATCTAGTCGTAGTAAGAGAGATAGTGTGACGGTCGGGGTGTCCCCATGGGTGGTTTAGGCAGAACCTTCGCAGCCCTATTTTGCGCGCTGCTGCTTGCCAGTCCGGCGCTGGCTGCCGATAATTCCAGTTCCAGCTCGGAGCAAAACGTTAAGACCTACCACGACGGCAGCATGCGAGACATTAGCGCGATCGGAAACCGAAACGTAGGTTGCAACCGTGGCATCGCCAACTGGTATACCCTCGACCATCAGATCGCGATGGGTAAACAGTATTCTCAGGAAATCGAATCCAGCAGCAAGCTGATCAAGGACCCAGTCATTACCGAGTACATCAACCGCATCGGCCAGAACCTGGTGCGCAATTCCGACTCGCAAGTCCCATTTACCATCAAGGTCGTCGACTCCGATGACGTCAATGCCTTCGCACTGCCAGGCGGCTTCTTCTATGTCAATGCAGGACTCATCCTGGCCGCCGACAACGAGGCCGAGCTGGCCGGAGTCATGGCTCACGAGATTGCCCATGTGGCCGCCTGTCACATCGCCCGCGAGAATACCCGCGGCCAGTTGCTGAACCTGGCTTCGATTCCTCTGATCTTTGTTGGGGGCGGAATCGGCTACGCCATTCAGACCGCCGCGGGCTTGGCGGTTCCCATGGGGTTCCTGAAGTTCTCCCGCGGGTTCGAAACCGAAGCCGATTTCCTCGGTGTGCAATACCTGTATAAGTCCGGCTATGACCCGCAAGCCTTCACCGCCTTTTTCGAAAAAGTCGAGGCCATGGAGAAGAAGAAGCCTGGAACACTGGCGAAAGCTTTCGATACTCACCCCCAAACCCCGGATCGCCTGGAAAAGACGCAGCACGAGATCAACACGCTTCTCCCGGCCGAGCCGCAATACAAGCTGGACACCTCCGAGTTCGAAGACGTCAAAGCCCGCCTTGCCCGGCTGGAGAACCGCCATAAGGTCGACGACCAGAAGAACGGAATCCGTCCCACGCTGCGCCGTGCCACCCAGACAGACAATCCCGGCAGCGGCAGCGACCCCGGCGACTCCCGCCCGACTCTCAAGCGCAACGACGGCAGCCAGCCGTAGAGAACAGTTGCTAGCCTTCGCGATCCTGGTCGCTTCACGACGGATTGGTGTGCTTGGGTCGTTCACCCAAAAAATGCGCCAAGGTGTTCGTCACAGACCAGGGATCGCTTGGTAATTCCACGGATCGTCAGCCGGTAGAGGCACGCGGCAACCTGGTCTAGGAAGACGGGCTCCCGCCAAAGCGATGAATTTTCCTGGTGGCGAGCTCAGCTCATTCCGCAACAAGCCGGGTGGATGTTTCCATATTTCCGCTTCCGGGGGATGAATGGGTTTTTGGTATGGCGCGCGCCGCCCCCCCGAGCAAGGGAATTGTCGGCGCACGCCCGGAGTTCGGGGTCAATATCGGGGACTGACGGGTAGAAGAGCAGGAAAGAAAAACGGCTTGCTTCGGGATAAGGACTGTCAGGAAATATGAGCTAACCGCTACGAGCTACTTTCTGCTTTTTTCTGCTTGCACTTTGACACGATGGCGGTGCGTAACCGAGTGCGAAGATCGTCGGGAAGCTCGTAGAGTTGAGAGTCGCGGTAGATCTCGATGGTTTTCTTTGTCGTGTCGCAGACGA
>JBPYDQ010000536.1:0-3274 GCA_051986135.1 Terriglobales bacterium
GGTCGTCTCCGTGGAAGTCGAACATGTCCAGAATTGAGCCGCTGGCGAGCACGTCGAATGACTGCGGATCCCCGACGGTCCCGAGGTTCCAGTTGTATTCAATAAAGCGCAGGATGGACGTAATGTCGTTGAGGCTGTGATCCACGTAATTCGGCTTGGCGAACGGTGAAATCACCAGAAACGGCTCCCGCACGCCGAACCCGCAGCGGTCATTAAGGACTTGAGCAGGCAGGGTAACCCCTGGGCTGGCGCATGAGCCGGTTCCGGCCTTCGGGTTGCCGAAGATAGCGTCGTTGCTACCGTCGGTCGATTGATTAACGATGGGAGCGGCGACGTGGTCATACCAGCCGTCGGAGTCGTCGTAGGTGATGACAATCGCAGTGTCGCGCCAAAATGGACTCTGCTCGATGGCGTTCAGCGCGGTCACAATAGAAGTCTGCTCCAGCAGGGGAGTGGAATCGGAGGGATGTCCCGTGTCGTTCTCGGCAAACTTCAGATAAGTTACCGCAGGGAGATTGCCAGCCGCGAGCGCCTGATAGAAATAGCTCAAATCGTAATTATGGTTGGCGCATGAAAAATTGGCACAGGTGTCTTTACCGATCGCAGAGAGGGAGGTGGGAGGTAGGTGATGCGGATTGGCAGTCGATGGGTAGTAGTCAAACGGGGCGTAGTGAGGGTTGTATTGAGCCACGCATGTCGCGACTCCGTTGGTGAGGGTGACCGGCAAGAAATCGCCGTAGAACCAGCCCCAGCTCACACCGGCCGCATTGAGCAAATTGCCGACGTTTTTACCAGTCATCGCCACATTCGGCGCTCCGCCGCCACAATCATCATAAAAGGGATCCACGTTGGCGATGATGGACCCATTCGCAATCGTGCCTGGGACGTTGGAAGGCCCTGCCACCGGCGAGGCGTAGGTGCCGGTTAGAACTTTGAGGCCGTTGGTCTGCCCGGAGAGCAGGTTCATGTGCCCCTCGACGGTCACGCCGAATTCGGTGTCAAAGAAGTTGTCGCTCATGGCGTAATTCTGCGCGTAGTTCCAAAGCGCGGTCACCGTGTTCCCGTCGTAATACCCCATGGACAGAAACTGACCGGCTGGCGGCAGGAAAAAACCGCATGCCTTCGTAGGGCTGGTTAGAGCGTACTTGTCCAGCAGGCCACCATCGAAGGCTTCCTGCTCAGTGGTATAGCTATTACTGTTGTTGCAGGTCGCCGCTTGGCTGCGGTCCAGACGGAACGGATTGGAGCCTCCCGTCAGCACATTTGGATTGCTGGTGAGCAGCGTCGGGGTGTATCCATTAATTGCCGGCGTATCGTCCCCGGGCTTGCCAAAATAAGTTGAGCCATCAAGGTTCGGCACTGCATTCGGGTAAGTTCCAAAGTAGTGGTCGAATGAATTGTTTTCGTCGAAGATCACTACGATATGCTTGATCGGCGTCTTCGTCGCCAACCCGGCGGCGGGATCGCTATTGTCCCCGTCGGCACGCGAGGTGGCCGGAAGAACCAAAGTCCACGAAACTAAAGCAATAGACAGC
Organism: Terriglobales bacterium; assembly: GCA_051986135.1. Classification (GTDB taxonomy): domain Bacteria; phylum Acidobacteriota; class Terriglobia; order Terriglobales; family Acidobacteriaceae; genus Gp1-AA122. Next base: position 1,536 of record JBPYDQ010000536.1, read on the forward strand.
GCGATGGCGGAGGTTGGCCGCATTCCTTCCTCCCGGATTTGGAAGAGCAGGTCGGCTTATAGAGTTTGGAGATTGCAGTGTGATTACGGCACCGTGAAAAGAGGGCGAACCCGCCAGCAAATGCCTGTACTGCGCAAAAACCTCATCTCATGCCGCCACCTTTTCAAGCCGATATTCGTGGTGCACACAGGAAAGATCCGAGAGCGACGGAGTTTTTGCGCACCACAGCTGTTGATTTCGCGACATCACGAGATTTTGTCTACCCACGGCAGGAACAACTCCGACATCGTCAGAGGTGATGTCGTTTGTGAGGTCAGCAAACTGAAAGAGGAAGTCGATGGCGAACTCGCCCTATACGGCCACGGTCTGCTGTCGCAGGCTCTACTAAAAAATGGGCTAATTGATGAGATTAGGTTTCTATCGAGTGGTTCTGTAGAAAGGTCAACCACCGTTTCCCAGGATCGCCGCGGCGACCGAGGCGTCGCAGATAGCGGGCAACGGTTGGTTCGGAGACGACGAACCCGAGTTTGGCCAGCTCGCCACGGATCTTGGGTGCTCCCCAACACGTGTTTTCTTCCGCCAACCGCCCGATGAGAGCAAGAATCTCTTCGGCGACTTTAGGCTGACCCACCGCGCGGGCCTGACGCCCACCGTCCATAGAGGCGCAATCCAGTCCGATGCCAGCGGGCAACGGTCTTGGGCCGCACCAGGACCAGGGCATCGGCCCACCGCGACCAACAGCGGCGGAGCGCGGTCCAGAAAAGCCGGTCCAGCCGGTCCCATTTGGCCGCGGGCGTTTGTGTTTGAGCATAGCGAGCTGCTGTCGCAGGGCCAGGACTTCCAAGGCGGTATCACTCCGACTACCCAGAAAAACCCGGAGTGCTGGGCGACAACGGTGAGGCTGGATTGGAGCACGAGTCACCGTTTTACCAGGTCAATAATCGCGCATCCAACACTTGTGGTGGATTATTCGTAAGCTGTTGATGTCCCGACATGAGGAGATTTTGGCGTCACACGACGGTTTTTGAATCGTTTTTTCTTGTGCGCCCGGTCCCATCAGTGGGCCCTGTTGCATATTCCGAGCAAGACGTTTTCTGGAAGCGAGAGAGAAAGGTGGATCTCTGCCGCACGACCGTGCGAAATGGCTTCCCATTCATGTACAGCGATGTACGTATAGCTGGCGTCTGTAGGCACTCGTAGACTGGTTTCTTACCCGCCCAACTTCTTAACTTCGAGGCAAACATGGCCATCCCCCAGGCAGTTCCCGCTTTCCAAAATCGATCGTTCACGCGGCTACAAAAATCGCGAGAACGCACGGATACTCTTTTCGATTTGCTGCTGCCGATGTCCTTTTACGAGCGCCCGATTCCTGAGCGCCATCGGCTCATCTTTTATCTGGGACACCTCGAAGCGTTCGATTGGAATTTGCTTGCGCCGAAGCTCGGACTCAAATCTGGCGATCTGGCGCTCGATCAGCTGTTCGCTTTCGGGATTGACCCCGTTGATGGGGGCTTGCCAACAGATCTTCCGTCAGATTGGCCTCGCATCGGCCAGGTAAAGGGTTACAACAACCACGTACGCTTGCGTCTGGATGAAGAATTGTCTTTCGCCGCATCGTGCACGTCCTCGAAGAACGGTGACGCCGAACTCGAAACGCTGCTGAATGTCGCGATCGAGCACCGGCTCATGCACGCGGAAACGCTCGCGTATCTTTTTCACAATCTGCCGCTCGAAAGGAA
>JBPYDQ010000537.1:0-3817 GCA_051986135.1 Terriglobales bacterium
GTAATACACATCAGTCGCGTGTTGTCCGGCTTGAGGTGGCCGCCGGTCGACCCATTGGCGAGTACCCAGGAATCTACGCAGTGGGCGGAGAAGGTCTCAGCCATCTTGTTCGTGGATTTTTTTAGGCCGTGAGCATCCCGTAGTTCCTTGGTTTCCCAACCTGCTTTGGTCTTGACCGGGGCAATCCTCTCCAGCTGGTCGTAGAACCAGCGCTTGCCCACTTCGATTGGACTGAAGGACGAGTTCCACTTTCTCTGAAACTTCTTGCTCACGGCACAGACATCTTCGACCACAAAACAACGGATGGGGTACAACTTGGACAGCCAAGTCGCGATGCGAAGTTTCCAGCCCCATCGTGCCCTGGTGCTTGGAGCGAGACCACCTCGGGCGCGGTTGGTCCGGTTCTCGCGGCATGGGGTCTTGCGGAATCGCCTCGACCTGCGCAAATTCCTCCGGGTCTCGACCGCGTCCTTAACCCAGGTGACGGCGTCGGCCTGGATATTGAGGAACGTACGCACTTCGGACTTAACCGTGAAGGCTTCTTTCTTGCTGCCGGGGTCGATGCCGACTGCGACGGGTTGGGTCGTGCCATCCTGCCGGTCGAGCAGTCGGATGTAGAACACACCTCGGTTGAACCGCTGCAGCGCTTTCCCTTTACGCACAAGCTCCCGGGCACGTGCCGGGTGGCAGGGCATGAGCGGTTTCCCCGTACTCGAAACTACTGGGACATCCAACATTTGAAAGTTACCTTTCTCAAGTCGCGCTGATAGCCTAAGGCGTCAGGGGCGATTGCTATTAACCGCTTCGACATTGGCCAACGCAGGGAAGCAGGACTAGCGGGACATCCTGCATGTGCTCTGGGCTACCACGCCCGGTTGGCTCAATTGGCTCCGCTGGATTGAGTCACCAGCCAGAGACTTGTCTAGTCGAACGGTTTAACTTGTTAGCCAATCGTGGTAACGATTGGCTTCACAAGCCCCCGACTTTAGTCGGGGGTTGTTGACCGCATTGACACCCTATCAACTGCTGCGCTTTGCCCCGCAGCAACACAAGGCTGCGGCGCAATCGGCTCTTGACGGTCGCGAGCGGTACCCCCAGCAGCTCAGCTATCTCGTGCGGCTCCATCTCTTCCTGATAGCGAAGCACGATCACCATTCTGGCTTCATTTGGAAGAGAAGCCACGAGTTTGCGCACAGACGCCTCAAGCAGCGGATCGCGTCCCCCTGCCGCGAAGCTCGGTTCCGGAACCTCTGCCAGCGCCACCTCGCGTCGTCGGTGAGCCGACCGTGCGTAGTCCATTGCTCGAGTGACGACCACTTTGCGCAGCCAGAACTTCACATGATCGCGCGATTCCAGCCGAGGCAGCTCGCGGTAGAGCCTCAGAAAGACGTCCTGCGCGAGCTCTTCAGCAACAGTTCGGTCGCGCAGGAAGCGAAGAGCGATGCTGAACACCATTGCCTGGTGCTCTCGGACAAGCTCCGCAAATATAGCTCCGCTCTGGGCCACCAAACACCGTCCGGCGTCCGCGCTCACATCCTCACACAGCTATATACGTCAGCGGTGAACCAACGAACGCATTTTTTTTTACCTCATGGGACATGGGAGAGCCGGAGTACGTGAGCATATCTGCCATAACAGTTGGACGTTGTTGCCGCTGCAGGCTCAAACGGCCCCCACGCCATCCCCCCAAGCTCCTAACCGATTACCGATAACCACCAACCAAGGAGCATCCAGAGGACCGTCCCATACGTGTGCCAACCGCTCTGCACTCGATAATTCAAGCGAGCTGGTGACGGAAACCGTAGTGCCACCCGCCACCATGAGCCGGCCAACTGGTTCGTACTACTCGACCGATAGGATCAAGGAGTTGGTAACGAAATTCAAAGACACTTTGATCCGGCGGTAATCGAGTGGCGGGTGACGAACACCACCAAGTCCGGAAAGCTCCGGGGACAGGTTATTTCCATCTGCGGATTTCCGAGCTTATAGTGAACTGCTCATATTCCAATCACAAAGCGTAAGACAGCGTAGTCCCGACCATGACTCGGTTTTGTCCTCGATGGGGGAAAGAGACCTAGGCGGAGCCGAACGGGTCTTCGAGCGATGGGCTGGCCGGCGTCAGCAACTCCGCCCCGTCGGCCGTTACATGCATGTCGTCCTCGAGCCGCACCCCGAACTCGCCCCGAATGTAAATCCCCGGCTCATCGCTGGTAGTCATATTCGTCTGCAACACCGGATGGAGCGTCGTGCCGAACATGTTGTTGTCGATCAAGTACGGCCACTCGTGCATGTCCATTCCCAGACCGTGACCGACGCGGTGAGTGAAGTACTTGAATCCAGGACCGTAGCCGGCATCCACGATCACCTTGCGCGCCGCAGTATCAATGGCTCCGCAGGGAACGCCAGGTTTGGCCGCGGCCAGCGCGGCCTGCTGCGCGCGCTTGACGATTTCGAAGATCTGCTTCATCTTGTCCGCAGGCTTGCCCAACACGAAGGTGCGCGTGATATCCGAGGTAAAGCCTTCGACCCTGCATCCGTCATCAAGCATGATGATGGTGCCTTCGCGAATGGTCTGCGGCTTCCGCGAGCCGTGCGGCAGAGCGGTGAATTCGCCAATGTTCATGCTGGCTTCCCCCTCAAAGCCAACCCGCTGGTAACCCGCTTGAACCAGGGCCCGCACGTCGGCCCCGCTCATCCCCTCCTCCAGACCCTTATAGACCGCCTCATAAACCGCCAAGGTGGCCCTTCCCGCCAAGCGCAGGCATTCCACCTCATGATCGGTCTTGATGCACCGGCAGCCACCAGTCACTGGGGTAGCGCTGACGGTCTCGATCCCATGTCCGCCGGCTTTGGCAATGCTGTCAGCGAAAACGTACTTCACTGTTTCTTCGATCCCCAATCGCCCGGTGTGGATCCCGCGATCTTTCAGGCCCTGGATGAGGAGGGTAAAGGGGCTCTCGTTCTCCTGCCAGGTGCGAATGTCGGCATTTTGCATAGGACCCTCGCCAAGGATCTCCCTCGCACGTTCTTCTTCAAAGGCGGGACACACGATGAACGGGTTCTGCTTGGCGGGAATCACAATGGCCCACAGCCTCTCACTTCCGCCGATGCGTGCGTTGGCGAAGTACAGCGTCGAGGTGCCGCCAGCGAGCACGATGGCGCCAATCTTGTTTTCGGCCATCAATTTTTTGGCCTTCTCGATACGCGCCATGCGCTCGTCATTAGTGATCGGCTGAACCTGGGACGTCATGGATTGGAGGGCCGCAATCGAGGTCGGAAGAGGGCGGCGGTTCCCCATCGCCCCGCCCTGCGGCTCGGACTCCTGGGCCAGGGCGGGCGATACCCGCTCGGCTAAGGTTGCTGCGGCCGCGCCTACCCCGGACAGCCACATAAATAAACGCCTTGTCGGCATCGGATCCTCCTTTATCTTTCCGAGTTAAGTCAGTAACGGAGCCGCGAATGACCTCACTGGCCCTCTTTTGCTACCCCAGATAGCATTCCGATTTCGACCTTGCGGATCGCGTCGCCTTCCGGCCCTGCGTCAGCCACACCCACGCCTTTCACGATGCGAGTCCACTTGGTTGTCGAAACGAGGCCAAGACGCGACGGGTGGAATCAACCGAAAAGTGACCCCTCATGGCCCCGCAAAGTGGAGAGTAGTGCAGAGTCCCTCCGCTGCGGACGATCATTGCAAACAGCTCGCCCCCCAAAAGGGGGTACAGCAACTGTTGCGCATGTCACAGCCTGGCAGAAGGAGAGTAATTCAAATGGCAAGAAATGTGAACAGGTGATCCTGCTCGGCCATGTCGGAAAGGAC
>JBPYDQ010000538.1:0-14530 GCA_051986135.1 Terriglobales bacterium
GCTGAGCCGCCGAACGGGATGTTCACCAGGGCGCATTTCCATGTCATCCAACTCGCGAGTGCACGCGCCTCGTCAAGGGTCAGGCTGGGGCTGTAACGGATGCCACCCTTGGCCGGCCCGCGATCGATTGAGTGTTGCACCCGGAATCCGGTGAATGTCTCCAGAGTTCCATCGTCCATTTGTACTGGGATATGCACGATGATTTCGCGGCTCGGTTCGCGCAGTATCTTCCACAGGCCTTCGTCCAGCTTGAGCTTCTTCGCGGCCAGGTCAGATCGGGAAACCTGTGCTTCCCAAGGATTGACTTCTTCGGGATATAGGGTCTCCATAAGGTCTCTCTCTTTGTGCCGGGCAGTAGTTCAAAGCGATCCAATTGAAGCCACAGTCTACTGCAGTGTGGCGTACTCTGCCTTGGCTTCCTTCGGGATGGGAACAATAACCTTGAACTGTCTGTCAAAAGTCTGCCAAGAGGTTTCGTAGCAAAACTGCCAATTTCCTGTGCCCACTGTGCCCAACATTGTCGCGGCTTCTTTCGATCCCGAATTCTGCTGGCGGCCTCGCGCACACGCTCTGGAGATAGTTGGCAGCACTAACGGCGCAGGCATCAGTTTCTTAACCGAATATTAACCTAAGGCGGCTCGTACACCCTGTGGGATTATCCAGACAGCTACACGCGTTGTTCGGGATGTGGGACTGCCTGGCAACAGGAACTCGCGGTCCTTGGTTTTGCCTTGGCCAAAACTTAAGCCAAAGAATAGGGCGCAATGGGTTGGAAACGTTTGATGCCCGATGGGTGGTTGCGGCTCTGGCTTATTGCCTTGACCGTTGCGGGTGGGACCGCGCTGATCATGGTCATCTCAGCGAGAACTCAGTTGACACACTTTGGCCGCGTTTGGCTGTTTACCTGGTCCGACTGGACTCGAAGACGCGGCTCCTGGCCACCCTTCCAGCCCGCCGAATTCCGGCGCACACTCAAGCAAATCAGAGGGACTTCCCCATGAAGAAGCTTTTCGTTGGAAACCTGGACTTTAATGTCACTGAAGACCAGCCACGCAATATGTCCTAAGCGTACGGTTCGGTAGATCAAGGGATATCATCATTGACTGCGATACCCAACCAGGCGGGTTCACCCATAGAAACGGCCAATCCCGGGGATGCTGAAAAGGCTACGGCCGCGGCTGAATGGCCCATAGCTCGGTGGCCGGACGCTGAACATAAATGAAGCCGGTCTCAAATCAGAGCGTGCCGGGAGAGGCAACGACCGCAGCAGCCGCGGTCGCTGGTAGACGCCTTTTCAACTTCGGCGAGGTCTTGGAAGCAATTATGGAGAAGATCGAGAAGATCGTAACCTGTAGGAAGTGCAGAAGGACCTTCAAGCTTTCCGGACCATGCAGTCCCACGCAGAATTGTGCCATAGGGATTACTTGCCCTTTTGCGAACAGTCAAACGCAGTAATCTGGCCAGTGAGCACACAGCTTAAGACAATTCCAAGCCATAAGGAGCCTGAATCACGGGCTAAGGACTAGAGCTGCCTTGCGTAACTATCAGGTTCTCTGCGCGGATTGACCCAAATGTGGAAAAGAGAACATTGCCTTCCTCGCGTATTCCCATCACAAGAAAGGCGTAAGCCTACCCACACTGAGGCGAATGACGTGCGATCCTTGCTTTCACGGGTACCAGCAGAGCATCGAAGAGATGGTAATGAGGCTGAAGACATAGAAAGAAATTGATACTATTTGCGGAGAGTAGCCCTGGCCTGGATCTGAGAAGACTGTCACCTTGCCGGGTGTTCTAGAAAGATTCCGAAAACTAGGTCGGCGATTCTTTAACCAACGCTGCCGCTGAAGCTTGAATCCACCGGTATTCCCCACGCTTCGAGCAGCCATTCTGGTATATAACACCGATTCCTGTTGCGCTTGCACCAGATTCGTAACTGAACCGAGGCGGCACAAGTCTGCTCGGTCAATCCCAATCTTCGAACTTCCACCTCGAACTCAGTAGGAGCATAAGGGATGTGCGGAAGTGGCTGTCCCCAGTTCGGATTTCCGCGTTTGCGGTGCGTAGCTGGAAGGGCGAGTGGTTTCACCATGATGGCCTCAGGACGTTTGCAGCGATCAAAACCAGTGGCCTGGCTTAACCTACCGAGCATACGCTTCCACGCCCGAACATGCCATAATCCGCAGCCATGCCGATTCACAGTGGATTCACATGGGCATCATGTGCGAGCTATGTCGGAAGGTACACGTCGTCCCTGTGTCGCCCGACCTCTGACTAAGTGAGAGATTTGAGCAAATGTATCGGCTCAACTGCAAACCCCCGTGTCCCGAAGTCAGGGAGTTCAGAAAAGAAGGAATGCGCCCTACCGCGTCTCAGACGACATGTTCCAAAGAGGGCAAGCAGAGGAAGGCGAGTACGAGCTGGTCCAGGCCACGTAAGGACAAAAGGGACTCGCTGATAATTATCGATTCGGGACCCGCATTCGCGAGGGGATTGAGGGATTGAGGGCCAGTGGGGCATCCAGAAGACGCATATCTTTGCTCCGATCGCCCCTTGTTTGCACTTGCGTGTAGGGATCATCCCCGCCACGGGTCTCGTGACCAAAGAGGGGCTTGTGGGCAAGCGAAAGACCGTAACTTCTTGGAAAGAGAATCGGTCGGGCCCTAGCAGACGCTCGGGCAGGAATCGTGAGGGCAGGGTCTAGCCGCGCAAGGGATTGTTGCAGGACCAACAATTGCACGCAGCGGGGCAAACCTCCGACTCGCTAGCCTCGACTCGAGCTCTTGGTTCTCGCGTTCCTCTGGTCGCGTCTCAGGGAAACCACTTCTATTTCGGGGGACGGCACTTTATATTAAATTCGGTTAGGCAGCCGTTGTTGAAACAGACGATGCCACAACAAATTTCGGTATCGCAGCACGACTGCGCTACCGAGGTATGATCTCGGTCAATGTCCACTCAATTCGATCCACTTCTTCACGAATCACCCGGATCGCTTGCTGATTGGGGTATGGCACAGGTGAGATTGCTTCTACCGCGCGACGAATCTTGTAGTTGCGATCCCGGATCAAGTCGATTCTCGCAGAGGTCTCTACTCCGTATTGGTAAATCCTTCTCGCCAGTCTCGTAGTCATCCAGGCGAACGCTAGCCCGAACATCATCTCGATTGGAAGACGATCGGTTGCTCCATCGAAATCGAGGAACGCGAATCGATACACGGCTTCGCCAAGACCTAGTGAAGCGAATATCACCCCCATCCCAATTAACCCAAGCGTCAAGCGGTCACTGGGTCGAAGTGCCACAGACGATTGCCGGCTGCCACAGTTTTGCGCGAATGCCATTGCCCCCCCAATGTGATGTCAGTAAGCCCAAATTTTACTATGGTATGCCGAATCGTTTTTGAGTTTTGTGAACAACTTGTAAACCCGGGGCCTGATAGCCGGCAGGCCTCCGCCAAATTGAGTCAATTCGCGGTTCTGTGAGCACTTGACGTGAGTGGATCCTGGCGGGAATCGGTTTGGTTGAGCTCACGTGCTTCTAGAATCTTGTAGTCCCCGTACTCGATGGTTAGGGTGGCCCGACCGCCCAGGCGGAGTGTGGAAATACTTCTGTTTTCGGCGGGAAACCAGAAATCTCCAACCTTGAGATAGGCATGATGAATCTCAGTTTGCCGGATCCAAAATGACGGGTTCTGGGCTGGTTCGGCTTCGATTCGGCAGACAGCGAAGTCCTTCGCATCCACCCAGATCCGACCGCGGTATGCAAATTTGTTCGGCAACTTTGGCTGGACAGCCAGAACATATGGGCAACCTGCCCCCGTACTTTGGTCCGCGAGCATGGTGAAATCATAATTCTCGCTATTGAGAGTTACGCGTTCCCGGTTTGCGGCTTCAAGAGCTTCGCGTTCGGATTTGAGCAACCGCTTCAATATGTGATTGATGATCCATTTGGACCCACTTTCGGAAAGGATCTTAAACTCTTTCGAGTCTGGAGCCTTGTACCTTACGTCCACAATCATTTCAGCATGCAGGTTTTCCGGGAACCCAACGTAGTCGAGCCGATAAGAACGCCGGCCCTGGTAGCGCTCCAAGGCATTTGCGCGTTCGGCATTTTTCTGCACCAGTCGTGCGACGATCTGAGAAGCCGACAATCTGGTCTCGCCCGGATTTTGAGCCCGGGACCGCGTCGCTCCCAGATCTAACATCAGTACTATCAATAGCGCATGACTAAGGACTAACAAAAAGCAATTGCGCCAATGAACAATCATAAAGGGCCTTGTGATGCGGATCGAGCTATTCGGAATCTGCCAGCAAGTAAACCACGCTATCGCGACGTGATTTAGCTTCAAGTCTCTGCTACGTCGAGAAAGCCGCATCCTACCACATCACCAACCTGCAGGTGATGCTCGTAGGCCTTGTACATGCCATCGAAGATTGGTCCCCACGAAGTTGACAGAGCGTATTGGCGCGCCGCAATGCGCATCGATGAGAGCAAGTCGGGTCGGGCAAGCAAAAGGGCCACCGAGGCCACGAACTCATCAAAGTTGTCAGCGACATACCCGGTCTTGCCAGGTTGTACTGTGTACTTTGGGCCTCCCATTGCAGTAACCACGGCCGGTACTCCCGACGCGAGCGCCTCCAGAACGACGAGGCCGAAAGTATCAGTTTCAGACGGGAAGGCCAGGACATCCATGTTTGCGAATGCGCGCGATAGATCAATGCCAGTGAGCACACCTGTAAATTCAGCCTGGCGCATGTTCTCCCCGAGCCATCTCTGTTCCGCTCCTTGACCAACCACAACGATCCGGAAGTCCCTGTGGCCCATCGCCAGAAGCGCCCGTTCGAGCCGCGCTAGCCAGCGCACGTTTTTCTCCACGGTCAGCCGCCCCACATAGCCGATGGTGAACGCTCCTCCCTGGCGGTCCCGGAACTCTGGACTGAAACCTACGGCGTCGACACTATGCGACATTAACAAGCAAGGTTTGCCGGTGGTCGTTTCCAACAGCTTGACCATTTCCTGATTGGGGGCAAACAGCACTCGCGGAATCTTGTAAAAGCGCACCGTGGCGCGGAAACTCCAGCGTTCAACCAAGTCGAGCAATGGACGCGACCAAGCCTTCGGTAAGCCGGACAATGCCGGAGAGATACGACTTCGGGCGTACTGATGCAGATTGGTTTGCCAGGAGGCCGCTAAAGTGACGCCCAATCGGTGAGCCAGCATCGCGCCAAGCGTACCTACGTCGCTTGGACCTGTGATCTGCACCACATGGGGATCGAAGTCCCGCACTAGTCGTGCTACTTCGGGATAGTGTCTCAAAAACAAAGGGTCGTACTGATGCGCACCATCGAGGGGAAAGCTCATCGCACTGCGCGGAATTTGAATTCTGGTGACCGAACCTGAGGTCACGATCTCGTTTCGCGGGCCTGCGTGGACGACCAGAAACGGGAGTCCGCGCTGCCTAGCGAAGGCTTCGAAGTGCCGGCTAGTGTTTGCGACACCATCAACTTCGTGGTAGGCATCCGGGAAAAACGCGACCCTCAGCGTCTCGATTTTCACAAGGCCGCCTCGTACACAATGTCCGACGAGCGCAACGAACCTGCGTCGTCTCGAAGAACACGGGCCAATATTTGGCGTATGGTCGTGTTCTCCAATAGGCGAATGGCGTAAAAAATTCGTTCGAGAAAGGCCGGGGGAGTGTCCCAAAAGTCAGATACCGGCCGATCAATATTGGTAATGTGATCGGGATGAAAAACTCGACCATCCCAGCGCTGGGACCCCACCGGATATTCCGGGTATTCGCGAATTACGTCGAGCAGAGTCTGAATGGTGCGCATGCACATCGATTCAGCATACTGTGGCATAAAAAGCACGTGGCTGTGTTGCTCTTGTCGGATCTCGTGGACAAACTCGGGAAAACTCTGGGCGCGAGTCAGATTCAAGGCGCCACTGGGCTCACAGCCGTGCCGGTCTCCACCGGAGATGATCAGGCGCTGCCACCGATCGGCCAGTTGTATGACAGCATTATTCTCTTTCGATCCACGCGTGGCATTGACTTCGAACGCGTGCAAGAATCGCGCGTTCCCCTGCAGAAACTGATCGAGAACCTGCGCATAGCGCTGCCGTCCCAGGCCACATAGATCCCAAAGAGGATGGTTGAAGATGACAAGTACTTCGGGAAGCTGGTCAAGCATCAAGATCAACTCACTCGGGCCTCTGCTGGACGGATTTTGGGTATAGGCAACAAGGTCGGCCACAATTTCTTGCGCGCGATGGCTGGGCAAATTATGTATGCCGAGGTGAAATATCGCTTTGCCGAAAGGGACCGCCCACTCCAATGCAAACGGAATCTCCCTTGTTTCTTCCACCATCCGCAGGAGGGTTGGTGCTTCGATGTTGTCATGATCTGTGAGAGCTACCAAACCCCTCAACCCAAGAACATTTTCGATCTGATTTTTCTCCGTCTCGAAAGCCAACTTGGGAGTCAAAGGTGGCGTCCAGTGTGCCTTGGTTAAGTCAACTGGGAAACGCGATCGCTTGCACTGATGTTCGAGCGCCCAAAGCAGCACGGGGCATCTTCGGGAGAATTCTGAGATAAAGCTGAGGCTTTCTTTGGAGTGATTAGTGTGGCTATGAAGTGACACCGCACTGTGGTATTTCCCAGAAACGCCCGGCGTGTTCCAAAGGCACGAAAGCTTTGTTTGTCCCAATCGCGTGTCCCTAGAATTTCGAGATTTTTGGGATAACTCTGACACAGTTTTTCGGTGCAGTCCAGTTATAAGGCTCTTGTCACCACTTTGTAGAGACTCCAGGTAGCGACTCCAGTCGTACATTCCTGGCTGGCCTTCTATAAGCTGCCCAGAAGTATATGTGAACAAAAGTAGGCCATCGAGACCGCTTCCGCTGGTATCCGCGACGGCCAGTCGCTCAAGACGCACGGCACAACTGCGAGCAATTGGCGATGCCCGTTAGATTTGCGATAGCTGGAGGAGAGGACCAAAGATGTCGCATTCCTGGCATGACATTACAATCGGAGAGCACTTGCCCATGGGATTCAACTCGATCGTAGAAATCCCTATTCCTCGCCAAAATTCTGTCGAACCGTGAAATCAGAGCTTCGAACAATTTACTCAAGCCCAATTCTGCTATTACCGCTCCCCATGTTCCGCGTCATCTCACTCTTCTTCCGAGCCATCCTTCGCCAGCGGCGCCGTCGACAAAGTCTGAGGCCAAGGCGAGGTACTTGATCTGCGATCGCGATGCGAAATACAAACTGGAGGTGGCGGCAACGGTCTAGGGGTTTCAGACTTTGCTTTCTTCGGCGCGAGCCGTACTCTCTAAAGCATCGACACCGAGGTAGCGCAGAAACATCCGTGTCAGTTCCTCCCGTAGAGTGTCGTCATCAATGGGCAAGATGTCCTCGAAAATGCGCGTGCGACCGAACAAGACCAATTCACGTAAGGCAAGTACAACCATCACGAACGCGAAGCGGATCGCGCGTTCTGGCTCAGGATGTTTGATCTGGTCGCGCCACATCATGAATGTTCGCACCATTGTCTGAAACGATTGCGCCTCGGACGCCCGCGCCTTACGTACAAAGCCGACTTTCCAGTGTTCTTCCGAGTAGTGAACGGTGGCACGGCTTAGGCCCGCATCGGCACGAAAGTTGCGGATCATGCCCTCAATAACATTCTTCGAAAACGCAGCGAGACCTATAGGACGCACCGCTTCAGGGTCAAACTGCTCGCTGGTTGCTGCGGAGCTGCGCTCGGTAAGCCGCTGAAAGACGGCTGCCATGAGCGCATCCTTGTCCCGAAATCGGCGGTAAACGTTGGCTGGAGAAATTCCAGCGTTCGCCGCAATTCGCGGGAGGGTCGCACCCTCTAGTCCGTGTTTCGCGAGTACGACTTCAGCGGCATCCAGCATCCTTCGAAGCGATTCTCGGCTACGTGTCTGACGGGGTGGACTTGGGGCCGGTTTGCGAGCCATACCTTCGATTATTTCGCTTGACAGAATGTGAAGTTAGGTTAACATTTCTACTATTAAATGTGAAGTCTTATTTACATTACAGCGGGAGGCAACCATGAAGACTCGACCGATCGGGTCACACTCGGTGCATTGCTGCTTACGCTGAATCCGGTGTTTTACGTGGTGCTGGCTGCACTGGCTATATTTAACCACTCGATTCTAATCGCGGTACTACACAAACTCAGTCCCTCCGGCGCAGGCCCAGAAGCAATCCACACGGGGATGGGTCGCATTCAGCCTTTCTATTATTCCACTATGGCGGTTCTCACTGGTGCCCTAGCGGTGGGCTTTTGGAGGCTTCACAACTGGGCACGACTCGTCATGCTAGGAATGATCGAGCTTTCGCTTTTGCTGATGATTTCGCAGATACGACCGCTGTTGACTGCGCCCACGGCTGGCGCGATCGTCCTGACGTTGGTACGGGTTGCCCTCTCGGTGTTGTGGCTTTGGTATTTATTTCGCCGTCCCGTGCGCGATGCTTTTCGGCTGGACCCGGCTCGCGCTACTCGTGTGTAAAACTCTGTGAGTCGTTCCGGGGCTGGATCTAAAGTGGCGTTGAGTAAATCACGCGCTGGAACTGCATCAACGGAAGGAAAGGAAATCCAAATGACGACAATCAATCCGAAGAGTGGGATCACGCGACGTGGGTTTTTTGAGCGCGGTGCGGGACTTCTCGCAGCCACAGGAATTCTTGCGGGTTTCAGCGAGGCAAAGGAAGCGCTCGACTCTGACAAGAAACTGGATGTGGCTCGAACGGACCAGGCCCCGATGACTGGGAAAATCGCGCTGGAAGAGCACTTCACGCTACCCGATACTGCCGAAGCCGACAGCGGTCTTGGTTACGCGCTCTCACGCCCGAATTGCGGCTCCAGATGCAAGATATGGGCAGTGGACGCATCGCCGAGATGGATCGCGGTGGTGTGGAACTCAGCATCTTGTCTCTCCCTGGACCTGGAATTCAAGCCATTCCGAACATTTCCCTGGCGATCGCCACAGCGCATCAATCAAACGACTATCTCGCCGAGCGCATTGCAAAATATCCGAAACGTCTGAAAGGGTTCGCAGCGTTGCCGTTGCAGGATCCTCAGGCTGCGGCACAGGAACTGACTCGTTGTGTTAAGGAGCTCGGCTTTTGTGGCGCACTGGTCGCCGGATTTTCGCAGATTGGCGAAGCCGATTCAGCCGTTTTCTATGATTTGCCGCAATACCGGTCCTTTTGGGCGACAGTTCAGCAGCTTGACGTGCCGTTCTATCTTCACCCCCGTGTTCCGCTGGCCACGCGCCAGCAAGCTTACGAAGGACATCCGTGGCTCCTCGGCTCGGCCTGGGGGTTCGCGGCGGAAACCTCACTTCACGCACTACGTCTGATGGGCAGCGGCCTGTTCGACGAATACCCGAAATTGAGGGTGATCCTCAGCCACCTCGGCGAAGGTTTGCCCTTCAGCATCTGGCGCGTCGATCACCGCATATCCAAGGGTGGACGGCCCTCGAAAGCAAAGCAGCCGATGGCCCATTACCTGCGCGAGAACTTCTACATCACTACCAGCGGGAACTTCCGCACGCAGGCGCTGACCGACGTGCTGCTGGAAGTCGGCACCGACCGCGTTTTGTACTCGGTGGACTACCCGTTCGAGGACATGGCCGAGGCAGCCAACTGGTTCGACCAGGCCGCCATCAGTGAACCCGATCGCTGCAAAATCGCCTACAGCAACGCACGACAACTGTTCCGCCTTTAAGCCCGTCATGCGACTAGGTGATTAGTGGAATCGATAGAGTAGATGCTGGCCGAGCGTCGGCAATGTTTATTGTTACAGCGGGAATGCCGAGTCGGCCCGGGCATTTCACCCCGAGCCGCTCACAGATCCGGACATGAATCTCTCGATTCATTTGTCTCGTCTTGCTAAGTCATGGATTTGCCCAACTGTACGGGTGGGACATAAACAAGGAGAAATCAGCACCAATAGCGCGGTCAGCCTTTTAGCACTCGCTGTCGTCACATTGTGTTTTCTGGCTTTCCATGTCTTCTCGCAGGCGCGGAGTGCGTTCGTGGGGCAAGGGGTCGTCGCGTTTATCGTTCGAGCGTCCGAAAGCCTTCGGACTGGCTGGAATTGCTGTCGCTGGCATTGCAATTCTAACGATGCGCGAATCGCTGATCTTGCTGGATGGATTGCTCCTCCTGCCGTTCTGGTTCTTGGCGACAATGGGAGTTGTCAAGTTCGTCAGATGACGAGCTAGGAAAATCCCAAGCAGCGCACCCGACTAGAACTCGATGATTGTTGAAAAATCGCAGTTCAACTCGTAACTGGATGGTTACGAGTGTAAACGCCTGCTAGCGCCAACTCAGCCTGTTTGGTGTCTATATTTGCATGCGCCCTGGCAGAAGAACGTTGCCGACTATAGTCTTGGGCATAACCGTACTCTGGGTAAGCTGCCAGCAAAAGGGAACGACCATTCAACATGTTCGAAGCCTTGCAGAGATCCCGACGCCGAGGCCGGAGCTATACGAGCACATTCAGGATTATGCAGGCTGGAAGAACCCCTATCTGAAGGTCTTGCATGACGGCATAGCAATTCAATGCTTCGCCACCGGTTTCACGAAGAAAGTTCCGGTGGGTGCTCTACATCAGACGTTGTTATCGCTTCCGCGCTCAGCATGGCCTTATGGCAGGATCGTAGCCGTGCAGGCAGGAGGTGGGCCCACGACACAGGACGCCTCAACGCGTATTGAACAGAATCGCGTCCAGGCGGATGCAATTCTTAAGGCTGTCGGTGTGACAGTAGAATACTGGCCTGGAGCATAGGCTCGGGCCAGTCAGTTCTTGTCGGGTGTTAAATCGCGTGGTCAACTTATTTGCAGCGTCAATGAGCGCCATGGCCTGATTGCGTCAAGCTGCACTTCTTGCGGATTATCGCTCTGTCGCAAGGGGCAGCTGAAAATTAAGATTTGCGCGCCTCTCAGCCCTGCCGAGGTCAATGATGACGGCGAGATTTCGGTCTCGCACGCCCGGATAATAGGTCCCAGACCGCCCGTTCTTATTACCCGCCCGGGGCTGTATGCCAACGCCGACGAAGTAGCGACCGGGATGCAGCGCCCTAACCTCGAACCGCCCGAGTTCATCAGACAAAGCGGAAGTGAATTGCAAATTTCCGGCCGATACCGGAACTATGGCCACTTGCACATATTTTGCGGGTTCTCCATCTGCCGCCGTCACTCGTCCCGAAATACTGCCATCCGGTTCTAGACTAAAGCTCATCAGGCTGCAACTTCGCGGACTGACCGTGGTGCTGCCTTCCTCGGTCCATAGACCTTCGGCGGTATTGGCGCTCACTTGATATTTGCCCGGCGGGAGGGGCTCAAACTCATAGTGACCATCGTTGTCTGTGAAGGACGTATATTCAAGGCCGTTCACCTGTCGTTTCGCAATAATCTCATGATCCGTAAGAGGAATCGATGTCTCCCATTTGTTGTCGTTCCAGATAGGCTCTCTCACTTGTCCCATGATGATGCCCGAATCGTTTATCTGCGCCAGACGTCGCAGTATCTCGATCTGTGCCTGCGCATCGGCTATCGGTCTCGTTGGGCTGTTGTATTTGAGAAGGAGTGACTTGGTCTTGGTGTCCCGTTGGAGATAAAAGAGCCACTTGTCACCAGCTTGAAAGTCCCTAAAACATCCACCTTGGTCAGTAGTCACAGTCAACGAACCAGCAACCGTACCTGCAAAAACCTCCTCGGGCATCAGTCGCAATCGCTTTTCACTGTTCGCCATTTCCGCTACGGATACGACCGTTCCAATGAAGACAGCCTCGTAACCGTCGCCTATTCCGCAAGATCCCTCGCGTCCCCGTATGTAGCAGAAAATCTGTCTGCCATGATAATCGTGGCCTTCTAATTGGGCCGCCGCTGACGGGATGATCAGAGTTGAAGGGATACACAATGCAAAAACCAGCAGCGCGCATCTCTGTAACAGCCACATGTCAATAGGATTATAGCCCTGAGTACAATTTCGTGAAGTCAGTTGTTGATAAACGCTGATTACGCCAACTATGCGGACGCACTTCGAGTGTCCAAATAGCACAAATTTTGTTGCGGGGACTTATCTCACCCGAAGTATCGGAAGTCCTTCCAGAATTCCGGCCATCCAGCCTTAGGTGGGCCGCAAACGAAGATGTCAGGATGGTCGTCGGTCTCTTCATTCTTGATTCCGTAGAGGTTCCAGGTATGGCCAACAAGTCGGCATGAGGTGAAACGCTTTTCAAGGAATTGCTGATTTAAGCCGAGGACAATGACCGTCTGCGGCTCGGGATTACCGTACCCGCGCACCCAGAAGGAATTCACACCGCTGATAGCCTGCGGCAATCCATACTGCGGACCGTACAAATTGATCGCTCCGGCTTCACCATAGTTGGTGCCGACAATGGCCAGGTGTTCGCGTTCCTGCGGCGACAGCGAATCACGGATCTTTGCTACTTCCTGCACCAACTCCTGCCATCCGATTTCTTCGCGATAATCGCCTTGCACAGAATTGGAGACATTCCACCAGCGGGAATTCAGGGGAGCGGCCGGCATCCAAAGGGCGACCGTAAACAGGATTTCTAAAACCAGCAACCCCCACACAACCGTGCCTACAGCAATCTCTTTGCTGCGACTCATGTGGGCAAGCCAGCTTTCACCCCAAACCGCTCCTGCCGCATACAACATGTCATATGCCGGTCCCATGTAATACCAACGTCCCTTGGCAAGAGCGAATAGCAAAAGGGTGACAACGTACATCCAGCCGATCATGCGAAAGCGCTTGCCAGCTTGGGTGGAAAAATAGAAATAGAGACCGGCGATCGCTAGCGGAAAGCGAATTCCCGTCATCTCCAGTTGCTGCGGCAGGAAGTAAGTCGTGCGTCCTTCCCCCATGTCGCGTTGATGGATATGCTTCAGCATGTCCAGTGAGATGAAATGGTTTTGGGCTTGCCACAGGAGGTTGGGCATAAAGATAAGTATCGAGAGTGCGACGCCGAACCACAGCCACTTGCTTTTGAGATAGCATCGAGCATCGGTTAGAAACACTGCTGCGACGATGGAAAGAGTGAAGAACCCCATCGTCCACTTGGAGAGCATTCCAAAGGCGATTGAGATGCCAATGGCGACCCACCAGCGCGCATCACCTGTTTTCAGAAGGCGGACGACGAAATATGCCGTCATGACCCATGCGAGGCAATCGAAGGCAACGTACTGCATCAGCACCCCTCCGCCGAGGCAGAATGGCAGAGCAGCGGCAGCGGCAACTAATTGCGCTGCGCGTCTGCCGCCCATTTCGCGCGCCATCAAGCCGGTCAGCACTACGGCGATTGCCATCGCGACATTGGCGAAGAATCGAAAGCCGCGGATCGAAGTTCCAAACAGCGCTAGCGAAAGGCGCCCAAAAAAAGGTGTTACCGGCGGGTAAGCGACGTACCCCCAGGCGAGGTGCCGAGCGTCATCGAGCGTGGCCAGTTCATCGCGATGAAACCCGTACCGGTTGCCGAGAATCAGATGGATAACTACGGTCGCGACTGCAATGGAGATCAGCACCGTTACGTAGGGTGTATCTGGTGCACGGTGCTCCACGAGCGAAACGTTTTTCGAGGCGGTGGCGGTACGCATTTGCGTCCTCCTGGCAGCATTGCCCAATCAGGGCCCGTCGTCAAACGCTGTAGGTCGAGTGGTCGAGTTGCAGAATCCAACTTAGCCGATCCATTCCTCGAAGCCAAATCCAACAGGATGGCCGGCGCGAATGCCAAACAACCTCAGAGCGCCGCAAAATCTCGAAATTGGGCAGAAAGATGTTGGTTCCCAAATTTGCAAAGCCAGCGATATCCAGGCCGACCTCGGCGGGCTTGTTGGGAATTACGTCGAAGCTGTTGTAACTCCACTGCACCCGAGCTTCGTTCTGAGTTGTGCTACTCAGCAAATGAAGCCAGGAAGCCTGCAGGGTATGATCATAACTGTGGATCGAACTGCCCCTCGAAAAACCAGTCAGGGACTGAACATCGGGAGATTCTTCCAAGTTGTGGCCATAGCTGTACCGCAAGAAAACGTGGTTGTTCACGTCAAAGTGGTGATCCAGACGGATGGAGGTCAGGTATTGCCGAGTATTGTACGAGAAGACGCCGCCATTATTCTCAAATTGATTCACGATGAAGCTGTCGAGCACCGGATTCACGAGTCCTGGAATCGCGGTCGCATTGGGATTCACGGTCAAAGCGCTGGCGAGTATCCCTGCACAAATCTTAGCCGGCAAGTTTAGTTGACCGCTAATGCAGGGGACGCTGGCACCGCCTGCACCGACTAGTCCGGAGATGATGGTGTTCTGGGCTACAGTCGGACGGAAAATCGCAGTCGAAGTCAAGAGGAACGGCATTCTGTGAGTCCTGTCGCAAGCCCTCCAAAGAAGCGAACAGAAAAGTCTTGTCTTTTTTGATCGGAAACCCGATTGGGCCGCCGAACTGCTCGCGACTAAGCGCATTTTTGATCGCTGGT
>JBPYDQ010000539.1:0-6484 GCA_051986135.1 Terriglobales bacterium
GAGCTGTTGGGAACCCCGTCGTTCGATCAGAACAGATGACCTTGGCGCATCGAAGTATGACGGCGGAAGTACGTTCCAGACTCGACCAACCGGTCGACGGAGGCGCTGGGCGGGGTTAAATGGGACTCGTTTCCGGCTGACCTGGATACGAGAGCCGGAACACTTACCAGCAACGTCCGCGAGTGCGCCTTGAGGTGGATAGCCAGCTAAAAGGCTATGTATTCCGGAGGTTCTCTTCGGGCTACCGTGTTCGAAAGCTTCGATAGCGACCCAGGAGGCAATTGCAAGCACAGCGATTTCGGCACGGAAATCGGGGTCGCCTCGGAATTTTGATCGAACATCTATGGCAACACAACCAATATCGCATGTCGAGCCGGAGGCACCGTGGTTGCCAATGGTCATTATCGCTATGGCGCAAATCCTACTGATTTTCAATGTCTCGACATTACAAGTGTCCATCGAAGGGATTGTCTCCAGCTTCAACGCCCCAGCGACTGCTGTGGGAACAGCGATCGTCACCTACTCGCTTGTTGTCGCAGGATTCATCATGCTGGGCGCGAAGCTAGGTCGGTCGTTCGGCTCGCGGCGAGTGTTTCGCACAATGGTGGTGCTCTTTGGGGCGGCCATGATGCTGATGACCTTGAGCCGCGGGATCGTGACAGTGATTTTTGCGCAGATCATCGCCGGCGCTGCGGCGGCCGCACTAGTCCCGGCGCTCGTTGTTCTGGTTACCGATAATTACAAAGGTGATCAGCAGAAGAAAGCGCTGGGATGGTTGGCAGGTGCCCTCCCCTTGGGCATTGTCCTGGCGTTCTTGATAGCAGGCAGTCTCTCGACATGGCTTGGTTGGCGCTACACCTTTGGCTTTCTCGTCATGTTGTCGGCAGTTATTTACATGCTTAGCAACACGTTGAATCCAGTCGCAGGTCGATCCAGGGTGACTATTGACGTGGTTGGGGTAGTGCTATCGGCCCTGGCGATATTCCTCATTAGTGTTGGCGCCAACAATCTCACGCACTGGGGATCGCTATTGGCAGCATCTCGGGCACCGTTCAATATACTGGACATGTCTCCGGCGCCGATCATGATCGTCGGAGGTATTTTCCTGGTTCAAGCTTTCTTTGTTTGGTCGCAGATGCGCCGGGAGGCGGGAAAACCCCAACTCATCGCGCTCGAAGTGCTCGAAACTGGTAAGGAACGCTCTGCTCTTTTCTCACTATTTATCATCGGAGCGCTTGGCTCCGCTATCACCTTTCTGGTTCCCCTCTACGTGCAGGTTGTCCAGGGCCGAAGCGGCCTGCAGACAGCAGTGGCGGTGATCCCCTACTCTCTGTCGAGCTTTGTGGCCGCCGTCCTTGTCGTTCGCGTCTTCGACCGGCTCAGTCCCCGCCGCATCGCGCGCTATGCCTTTCTGATCGTGTCCGTCGGCGTGGCGCTACTCGCAGTTGCCATTCGAAACGACTGGGGGACTTTCGTCGTGGTGATTAGCATGGCCCTGGCCGGTCTTGGTGAGGGGGCGCTTATGACGCTGCTTTTCAACGTGCTGGTAAGTGCCTCGCCCAAAGAGCTGGCCGGCGATGTAGGCTCGCTGCGTGGGGTGGCCAACAATCTTGCTTCGGGAGTTGGCACAGCCTTGGCGAGCGCTCTCGTGGTCGGCGTGCTGGGCACCAGCGTACATCGCGAACTCGTGCACAATCCAGTGATCCCAAACGAGCTGAAAATGGAGATGAATCTGGATAGTGTGCCCTTCATCAGCAACAATCAGTTGCGCAGAACTCTGGCGCGCACAGGGGCGACGCCCGAGCAGGTGGCCGAAGCTGCACGCATCAATATTGACGTACGTCTGGTGGCGCTGAAGGTTTCATTATTCGCCTTCGCTGGCTTGGCTCTGCTGGCGTACTTCCCCGCTGCGGGTTTGCCGGATTACATCCCTGGAGAGGTGCCTGGCAGTCGCCCAGAAGCTCCGGGGTAGTGGCGCGGATTTTTTTGCTAGCACTTCTGCCAGTTGTAGTCGCTTCGACTGAAGAATCTCATAAATCGTGTAAACCCGAGGAGTCAATGCCAATGTGGGCTGCAAATATTTGGAAAATGCTATTTTTGGTCGCAATCTGCGTCGCTTTAGCGACAGTAATGGCCGCTCAGGTGGAAACTCAAACGACGATACAATCCGCAGTCCCGACGCAAAACGTGCAAGTGGAGCGCGCAGAAGTGGTGTACGTGGCCGGCAACGATCTTGTGATCAAGATGGATGATGGGCAGATTGCGCACGTTGTCGTTCCGGACGGAGTTACGGTTGCGGTGGACAACAGAGAGCTCACCGTTCATGATCTGAAGCCGGGCATGAAACTGCAACGCACGATTACCACGATGGTCACACCGAGTACGATCACAGCAATCAAAACGGTGGAAGGAACAGTCTTCCATGTCACCCCGCCGAATTTTGTGATTCTCACTCTGCCGGATGGAACGAACCAACCCTTTAGGATTCCGAACCGACAGAAGTTCTTGATAAACGGCAACGAGACGGACGCCTTTGGACTCAAAAAAGGTATGAAGATTTCCGCGACAGTAATCACAGGGGTTCCTGGATTTGTGACGAGGCGAGAAGTGAAGATACCAACGCCTGCCACGCCTCCGATGGGATCAGCACTCCTGATCGAGGTTTCCGGACTGCAAGCGTCAGAATACAAGGAGGATTTCCACATGTCTGGAAGGTGTCAATGAAAACTGGAATCTCGTTCGCAGGCCTTGAGTATAGCCACCCAGACCAATCAAACTTTCCACGGTTCCACAGGTCTCCTTCGATGAACGTAACGCCAGCGCCTGGCAGAACACTCGATTTGCTGACGAGCCCGGTACTGTCAGTCAGCGTAGAACAGGAGAACTTATGCCCGCACGGACGGCTTCACAACACCCGGGAATCGCGGCTCCTCCAGCATCCGAGTTCATGCGTGAGCTCGAGGAGCGCTTCATCCGCTATGCCCGCATCGATACGCAGAGTGATGAGAAGTCGACCACATCGCCGAGCACCCAGACGCAATACGACCTTCTTCGGCTGCTCGTGCACGAGCTGACATCTATTGGGGCTCAGGATGTGACGTTGACCAAGTACGGCGCAGCGCTGGCGACGATTCCAGCGACCACCAACCTCGACGTGCCCACGGTAGCACTCCTGGCACACGTAGACACAGCGCCGCAGTTCAGCGGCACCAACGTCAAGCCTATTGTCCATCGCAACTATGCCGGGGGCGAAATCGTCTTACCCGATAATCCGGCCATCGTGCTGTCGCCCGAGCAGTCTCCCTATCTTGCGACCAAAACAGGGGACGACATTATTACAGCCAGCGGCACCACACTCCTGGGCGCGGACGACAAGGCGGGTGTAGCCATCGTGATGACCGTGGCGCGGTACCTGCTAGGGAACCCGGACCTGCCGCACGGGCGAATTCGAATCGGCTTCACACCGGACGAGGAAATCGGCCGGGGCGTACATCGCGATCTCCCGGAAGACCTCGAAGCCGAGGTTGCTTACACGCTCGACGGCGCCGAACTCGGCGAGATCGTCTATGAGACATTTTCTGCGGACAGAGCAGACGTGCACGTGCAGGGCGTCTCCATCCACCCGGGGCAAGCCAAGGAGAAGCTGGTCAATGCGCTGCACTTGGCGGCAAAGATCGTAGACACGTTGCCTCACATCACGCGCACTCCGGAGACCACGGCCGACCGAGACGGTTTCATCCACATCTATGAGATGGACGGCACCGCCGCTGCGGCCGATCTGCATTTCATTCTTCGCGATTTCGAGCTGGATGGGTTGCGCAGGCACGGAGAGCTGCTGCAGCAGGTTTGCGCCACCGTGCAGGCTGCTGAACCGCGGGCCCGGATCACGTGCACCATCATCAACCAGTACCGCAACATGCGCTACTGGTTGGAAAAAGACATGCGGCCCGTGGAACTGGCTCGTGAGGCCTGCCGACGTGTGGGCATCGAGCCCATCACTATGCCAACCCGCGGCGGCACGGACGGCTCGCGGCTCACTGAGCGCGGCGTGCCGACACCCAATTTGTTTACTGGCATGCAGAACATTCATGGACCGCGCGAATGGGTTAGTGTGCAGGACATGGTCCACGCCAGTGAGATGTCGATCGCACTGGTACAGCTGTGGAACAGCGTGAAGAGCGCGATTCGAGCTCCAGAGAAGCGGGACGCTGACGCCCACCTAGCCGCTGAAGCGGATCTCGTGGACTGGGCTAGCTAACAATGACAGGTGCGCAATCAGACTCGACGAACGTCAATCAAGAGGAATCGCGGCCTATCGCCGGGAAGGGTATCCAACATTACCCGCACGATCATCAGGGCAGGCGGACTGCGAGGGCAACTGTGAGAAGCAGATCCAGGGCTGACCTTTCTGCTGACCCGTAAAACTGTCAGTTCCCACCACTTCGCCAAGGTGCTTTACTAAACAGGTGGCCATCCAACTTCTGGAATCCATGACCAACACGGGCGGAAGTTGGCGCACGCATACCTGAGATTGCCGGCATTCTAGCCCTGGGATATTTGTCACAGCAATGGCAGCGTACACATGACCAAACACAACGCCGTGACACGAGCTTTGGAGAGTGACGATCCGTCATGCGTCCCGTTGCCGCGCTGGTTGCCGCCAAGGAAACAGCGGGGCTTCAGGTGTAACCCGGAGGGATGCTAGCCGCACATCGGGGGCGCGATTCGCCAATCCATCACTCCCAGTATGGCTTATTTCGTTGATCGTCGGGCTGCCAACAAAGTACCAGAAATGCGCGGGCGTCGGTGCTGTTGTAGCAATGATGGAGACCCAAGATCGCTTGCATGAGTCTCCTGGTTGTGTAGCAGATCTTGGGGCTTCCGCGGGATTCTGACGAACGTTGCGTGCAACGAAGGACTGTCACCACCCGGCTGAAGAGCTGGATTTTCTTAAGGAGTGGCACATGGCAAATAGGAAGGCCCAACCCGTAGAACTCACTATAGACACCACCTCCCCGGAAAAAGTCCGCACGGCCATTCTGGTTGTCGGCGCCTTTGCCGACGGAAGCCTTCCGCCTTCCTCCCGGAAAATCGATGAAGCATCGAAGGGGAAACTGTCCGCCATTATCAAACGTGGTGACATCGATGAAAAACCGGGTTCAACCCTCGTGCTGCACGCTCTGCCCGGCATCGAAGCTGATCGCGTTCTACTCGTGAACCTGGGCAAGCGTGACGCATTCGGCGACAGAGGTTTCCGCGAGGCGCTCAAGGGCGCGGCCAAGGTCCTGGCCGATGGTATAGCCAAGGACGCGACCGTGACGCTTGCCGATATTGAAGTGCCGGGTCGTTCCCAAACATGGCGTATGCAGCAAGCAAGCTCCCTGCTGGCCGATGGCGCATATCGCTTCGATGCTCCACGCGCCAAGACTGCTACAAAAGAGCGCGGCGCCCGAAAAATCGTGCTGCTGACTTCAGAAAAGGTTAATGACAAGGTCAAAAATGCGGTACGCCGCGGAGAAGCGATTGCCGAAGGTGTCGCGCTGGCCAAGGATTTGGGCAATCTTCCCGGCAACGTCTGTAATCCCTCGTATCTTGCCGATAAAGCACGGGCGCTGGGTAAAGATTTCAAGTTCGCTATCGAGGTACTCGAGCGCGAAGACATGAAAAAGCTGGGCATGGGTGCGGCACTGTCCGTGGGGCAGGCCTCGTCACAGCCATGCAAGTTCATCGTCATGCACTATCGCGGCGGGGGCAAAACCAAGCCAATCGTGCTGGTCGGAAAAGGCGTCACCTTCGATACTGGAGGCATTTCACTCAAGCCTGGCGCCAACATGGATGAGATGAAATTCGACATGTGCGGGGCAGCAAGTGTGTTTGGCGCGATGAAAACGGTGGCTCGCCTGGGATTGCCCATCAACGTCGTCGGCATCATCTCAGCCCACGAAAACATGCCTGGAGGTAACGCCAGCCGCCCAGGCGACGTAGTCACCTCGATGAGTGGCCAGACCATTGAGATTCTCAATACCGACGCCGAAGGACGACTGGCGCTCGCCGATTCTCTGACTTATGCCGAACGCTTTGACCCAGACTGTGTAAT
Organism: Terriglobales bacterium; assembly: GCA_051986135.1. GTDB lineage: Bacteria > Acidobacteriota > Terriglobia > Terriglobales > Acidobacteriaceae > Gp1-AA122. Next base: position 6,098 of record JBPYDQ010000539.1, read on the forward strand.
CGATATTGCGACGCTGACCGGCGCCTGCGTGATCGCGTTGGGCAATATCACTAGTGGTTTGTTTTCGAACGACGATGGCCTCGCCGACCAACTGCTGGCGTCGGGAGACGACACCGGCGATCGCGCCTGGCGCTTGCCGATGTTTGACGAGTATCAAGACCAGCTCAAAAGCAATTTCGCTGATATGAGTAACATCGGTGGTCGCCCTGCCGGGTCCATTACCGCAGCCTGCTTCCTCAAACGTTTCGCCGATAAATTCAAATGGGCGCACCTGGATATCGCCGGTACGAACGCGGTATCAGGAGATGCTAAAGGTGCAACTGGCAGACCGGTACCGTTGCTGACTGACTTTCTAATCGCACGTGCCCAGGCTAAAGCAGGGGTAAA
>JBPYDQ010000540.1:0-3756 GCA_051986135.1 Terriglobales bacterium
GGCGCTTGCGTGCCCGTTTGCCCCGTCACCGCGATCTTTGCCCTCGAAGACCTCCCCGAAAAGTGGCAGAAGTTTACGGCCACCAACGCCGAATGGTACGAGAAGAAATAGCCCTTTCGCCACGCGTTTTTCTTGGTTGTTTGCGTATCGTGAGAATCGAATTTGTCCGGCGCGCTCCGGGAGCCCCGCAGCGCGTTGCTTTCATTGGCTGCCACTGGGTTCTTCCGTTTGTCGCGCTCAACCGGGAGTTGCGCCGCACCTATGCCCGGGCGGCGTTTTTCGTTTTTCGTACATCCAATCAGCTACAATCTCTCCGTTAGAAAGGGGACGTTCTTTGCGCTTCTCCCTTGGGCGATGCTTGGTGCTGCTGTGCTCAGCTCTGTTGCCCCTTTGCGCCACGCTTTTCCCTCAAGCGCTTCCGATCGAGGGAACCTACACGGGCACGCTGCAGGCTGGAGAAGCGAAGCTGCACCTGGTTCTGCATCTGTCCAAGTCCCCCGGCGGCTCGCTGCACGCCTCGTTGGACAGCCTGGATCAGGGAGTCTTTGCGATCGAAGCCAGCGGGGTCAAGTATGCGAGTGGCCAGCTGAATCTTGAGGTGGCTTCGGTAGGCGCCCATTATGAAGCGAAGGTTTCAGCAGACCACAAGCTCATCGATGGAACCTGGTCGCAGGGAGAGGCCACACTTCCTTTGGTTTTCCGTCGCGAGCCACCGGCTCACAAACCGCTTGACGCGGTTTCCCCAGTAGAAGGTCTGTGGCAGAGCGCGCTGGACATGCATGGTATGCGTCTGCGATTGCAACTACACGTCTCTCACGACACCGAAGGACAGCTGATCGGCGCGCTCGATAATCTCGATCAAGGCGTGACGGGCCTGCCCGCAATCAACGTCACGCAGAAAGACTCGGCTTTTCATTTTGAAATCCCTGCGGTCGGGGCAACTTTTGATGGCACGCTGAATGCGGGGAAAAATGCCGTCGCGGGAGAATGGTCGATGGGCAGCACGGCCGACAAGCTCGAATTCAAACGCTCGGATCAGCCGCTCGAGCTTCGCCGACCCCAGACGCCCACGAAGCCGTATCCCTACCGCGAAGACGAAGTCTCGTTTCGAAATGAAGCTGCTGACGTAACCCTCGCGGGCACTTTGACCCTTCCCCGGGGAGCCGGTCCATTCCCGGCAGCCCTGCTGATTGCGGGGTCCGGTCCTTACGACCGCGACGAATCGGTCGCTAACCACAAGCCGTTCCTGGTCCTGTCCGACTACCTGACGAGGAAGGGAATTGCCGTCTTGCGTTACGACAAGCGAGGTGCCGGCAAATCCACGGGCTCGGCGGATAGAGCTACGACTCTTGATTTAGCGAGCGACGCGCAGGCGGCTATCACCTTCCTGAGGACGCGCAAGGAAATCGACGCCTCCCGGTTGGGATTGATCGGCCACAGTGAAGGCGCCATCATCGCGCCCTATATCGCCGCGCATTCGAAGGAGCTGCCCTGGCTCGTTCTTCTCGCTGCGCCCGCTACAAAAGGCCAGGACACACTCCTGAACCAGTCGGAACTCATCGGCCGGGCCGGTGGGCTCTCGGATGCTCAGCTGGTTGCCAGCCTCACATTCGACAAAGCGGCCTACGACCTGGTTCGGGAGGAGCCAAATCCGGGAATCCTCACCGGCAAGCTGAACGATCTGGTGCACGAAAGCGGCCTCTCGTCGGCGATTCCGCCAGCCGCGCTCGAACCTCAGCTGCGGATGATGAGTTCGCCGTGGTTTCGTTTCTTCCTCGATTACGACCCGGCACCCAATCTGCAAAAGACGAAATGCCCGGTGTTGGCCTTGTACGGGCAAAAGGATTTGCAGGTGCCCGCCAAAACCAACCTGCCTCTGCTGCAGAAGGCCCTCGAGGACGCGGGCAACCCGAACGCCGATATCCGCCAGCTTGCCGACCTGAATCATCTTTTCCAGCACGCCTACTCCGGCTCTCCAGCCGAATACGCCGCCATCGAGGAAACCTTGTCACCCGAAGTTCTGGAGATTATTTCCGGCTGGCTTAGTCAACGTGTCTCGTCGAAATAGACCTGGCCGATGCACGCTCCCTTCTCCTCCTCTTCCCCCTCCTCCACTCTCATGCGCATCTCGGGTATTATGGACGAGAAACGTCATGCCCCAATCCAGTCCCTCCTTGCACCTACTCCTTGTCGTTCACGCCCACCAGCCAGCAGGTAATTTCGAGCATGTTTTCGAGGAATGCTACAAGCAGTCCTACGATGCGTTCCTGTCGCGGCTGGAAGAGCACCCCGGCATTCACGTCGGCTTACATTATTCCGGCCCGCTGCTTCTATGGATCGAGAAGCATCATCCGGAATATTTCGAGCGCCTCCGCCAACTGGTCACCGCGGGGCAAGTAGAAATTCTCGGAGGGGGTTTCTACGAACCGATCCTGATCTCCATTCCGGAAGCGGATCGACTGGAACAGCTCAAACGGCTTGACGACTACGTCGAGCAGCATTTTGGCAAGCGTCCAACGGGTGCGTGGCTGGCCGAACGCGTTTGGGAACCTCAACTGCCTTCGACTCTCGCGACCGCCAAGGTTGCTTACACGCTGGTCGACGATCTTCCGTTTCTGGCGGCCGGTTTCGAGCCCGAAGAGCTCTTTGGACCGTATATCGCGGAGGATTGCGGCAAGTCGGTGTGGTTGTTCCCCGGCCTGAAGGACTTGCGCTACCTCATTCCGTTTCGCAAGGTCGAGGAATGCATTGAGTACCTAAAGGACGCGGCCGAACGTCACCCGAATGGAGTGGCCACCTGTGCCGACGACATGGAAAAATTCGGCGTCTGGCCCGGCACTTTTAAGCACTGCTACGTCGACGGCTGGCTCGAGCAGTTCTTCGAGGCTCTCGATCGAAACTCATCTTGGCTGAAGACTACAGCTCCGGGCGTCTTGATGGCCTCTCACCACCCCCTGGGGCGCGCCGACCTTCCGACCGCTTCTTATGCGGAGATGATGGAATGGGTGCTTCCAACGAACACGCGGCTGCGCGTTTACGCTCTGCAGAAGGAATTCGCGTCTAGGCCCGATCTGCTTGCGTTCGTTCGCGGCAGCGGTTGGCGTGGATTTTTTCGCAAATACGCGGAATCCAATCTCCTGCAGAAAAAAATGATGAGGGTTTCCGCCGCGGTCGCTGCGGTGCCGCCGCGTCGCTCCCGTTACGGGCACTCGGTTGTTTTCAGGGAGGCTCGCGACCACATGTTGCGCGGCCAGGGCAACGACGCCTACTGGCACGGCGTCTTTGGCGGGATCTACGCGCCTCATCTGCGCACGGAGCTTTGGCGCAACCTGGTCCGGGCGGAATCGCTTGCCGACCAGCTCACTCCCGGCAACATGGTGCCTCGGGTGGAGTTTCTGGACTACGATGCCGACGGAGCCTCCGAGCTTCTCTTCACGGCTCCAGAGTATCAAGCCCTTCTGAAGCCCTCCGACGGAGCCACCATCGCGGTTTTCGACTTCCGCTCGCGCAGCGCCACACTGATCAACTCCATTTCGCGCCGACCGGAGGCTTACCATTCGCGCTTGAAGGAAGCTTCTTCTGCGCCGTCGACCGGGAGCGCTGTCTCCATCCACGAGCAAGTCCGCGTCAAGGAGCCTAATCTTGAACGCTTTCTCCGCTACGACCGCTACCCGCGTCATGCCTTCCGGCTGATCCTGTGTGATCCTTCGCGGAAGCCCGGCGACTACGAAACCCTCCAGCTCAACGAATTGGCCG
>JBPYDQ010000541.1:0-2619 GCA_051986135.1 Terriglobales bacterium
TGCCCGAATATGGCCCCGTGTTGGTAGGTGGAAAGAGCCTAGGGGAAGTGCAATTCGACCTGCAGGAACTCCTACGCACGCAACTGCGAGACGTTTCCGCTGATGTGTCACTCTCACGGCTTCGAACCGTTCGGGTTTATGTAGTTGGTGAGGTGGCCAATCCCGGCGCTTATGAGCTCAGTGCGCTTTCCGGTCCGCTGAACGCCTTGGTCGCTGCGGGCGGGCTGAACGAACGCGGCTCGCTTCGGGCCATCAAGCATTATCGAGGAAAACAGCTCGTTGAAGTTGTGGATGCGTATGACCTTTTGTTGCAAGGCGTCCGACCAGATCAAAAAAGGCTGGAAGACGGTGACTCCCTGCTCGTACCACCTGTTGGCCCTCAAGTCACGATCGAAGGAATGGTTCGTCGCCCCGCGATCTACGAAATTCGAGGCAACACCTCGCTCGGAGAAGCTTTGGATCTCGCCGGTGGAGTGCTTCCTGCGGCGGCGCTGAAACACGTGGAAGTGGAACGTTTGGTGGCGCACGAGAGCCGAACGATGTTCAGCCTCGATCTTTCCGAGACAGAGAAAAAGGCCGTCGACGAATCGCTGCTCCGCAGCTTTCAGGTTCAGGATGGTGATCGCATCCACATTTTCCCCATCGCACCTTACAACCAGAAGGCCATCTACCTCGAAGGACATGTGCTACGACCCGGTCGCTATTCTTACAAGGATGGGATGACGCTAAAAGATTTGATCGCGTCCTATTCTGACCTTTTGCCGGAGCCTGCTGGAAAATACGCGGAGATAATTCGACTGAATCCACCGGACTATCGTCCCACGGTTGAAAGTTTCGACTTGTCTGTTGCACTTTCCGATGTGGGCAAGGCTCCGGAACTAAAGCCTCTCGACACCGTACGAATCTTCAGCAAATACGATTTTGAACCGGCTCCCGAAGTTTGGGTCGATGGGGAAGTGCGGGCTCCCGGCCAGTACACAACTTCCGGTCAAGCCCATGTTCGCGATGCTATCTACCTTGCTGGCGGCGTAACCATCGATGCGGCGATGAATTCTGCGCAGGTCTTCCGTCTTAGCAAGGATGGCAACCTAAGAATTCTGAGCGTCAACTTGGGAAAGGCTCTCGCGGGTAACCCCACCGACAATCTCCTCCTTCAGCCTAGCGACCGCATCGTTGTGCACCGCAATACCACAACGCTTGAACCACCACTGGTCTACGTGAAAGGTGACGTTGCCAGTCCTGGCCGTTATCCGTTGAGTCCGAACATGCGCGTCGAAGACCTCGTGCAGGTTGCAGGGGGCTTAAAACCAAGTGCCGATCCGCACAGCGCCATCCTCTCTCACCGTGACGATGGCCAACCCGGCACGGGTAAGATCGAAAATCTAATCATAAACCTCGGCGAGGCGATGTCTGGGCAGCCTGACGAGAACAGGATTCTCTCCAACGGCGACGTGCTCACAGTTCGTCAAAACGCCGCCTGGCACGATCTCGGGGCTACCGTCACAGTTCAGGGTGAAGTGGAACATCCGGGAACGTACGGCATTCGCCCGGGAGAATCCTTAAGTTCCGTGCTGCAAAAGGCCGGAGGGTTTACACCACAAGCCTATCCCTACGGGCTCGTGTTGACCCGTCGGCAAGTTCGCGACTTGGAGATGAAATCTCACGAAGAACTGGTTGCCAGGGTTAAGGCCGAACAAACGCAATTAAAGGCACTTCCCGAAAATGATCAGGACCAGAAGAATCTCAAGCTGACCGCCATCGCCCAGACGGACACGGCCCTCACGCAACTCGAGAGTCATCTGCCGGTGGGTCGAGTCGTGCTTAACGCAACGCTCGACGAAAAGTCGTTTGACCGGGTTGCGGCCGAGACCCCTCTTACAAGCGGGGACGTCATTCGCGTTCCGAAAAAGCCGAATTATGTGATGGTTCAGGGGCAAGTTTTCAACGCCACCGCCGTCGGTTATGTCCCCGGAAGGAGCGCGAATTGGTATCTGGGCCAAGCGGGAGGATTGACCGAACTGGCTGACAAGAAGGCTGTGTTTGTAATCCGCGCCGATGGTTCCGTTTTAGCTGCCAAAAACAATCACACCGCCTGGTCCGGTGATCCCATGGACGCTGTCTTGATGCCGGGCGACGTGATTGTCGTACCGGAAAAGGCGCCCAAAGTCGCAGCTCGCAATTGGACCGCGCTGATGCAATCAGCGCAGATAGCGACTTCTGTCGCGCTCGCTGTTGCGTACTTGAAGCCCTAGTGGGAATTGTCGAGTGACGATGAAAGGAAGCCCATTGGCGCGCTATTTCATGATCGCGAATATGACCATGCTCACCGCAGGAGTTTGTTCGGCATTACCTCAGTTGCAAGATGGCGGAACAAGCGCCAAAGAATCCGCATCGCCGACGGATCATAACACTGCCACCAATTCTTACAGAAACACGATTCCGCATCGTACCACTTGGCTCACGGATTTTCGCGATGATGCAGTGGATCTTTCGAGCCGCTTCGTTGACGACCAAAAACAAATTTGGACCAGTCCTTTGAAGCTGCGGCTGTCGGACGCGCAGTGGCTCCTGCCAGTCACAGGAATAACTACCGCAGCGTTTCTCACGGACCCGAGCTTC
>JBPYDQ010000542.1:0-3911 GCA_051986135.1 Terriglobales bacterium
GGGCACGCTCACTTACGGCAGGCCAACGCTCACCGCCGTCGTTTGCGCCGAGGGGTTTGATCGCGCCGAAGTCCTACAACTTGCGGCCAGCCTCGAGCAGTATTCGAAACATCCGCTCGCCAGCGCGATCGTCCGCCAGGCCCGCCAGGAAGGCGTTGCCTTCCTGCCTGTCGAGAACATCAGCGAGCGTCCCGGCGAAGGCCTGCGCGGCAGCATTAACGGCCGCCTGGTGCAGATCACCGGCCGCAAAAAAGTCGACGCGCTCAAGGTCGCCCTGCCCTCGCTCGAGAGCGGTTTAGAGTGCCTCCTCTTCGTCGACGGTCACTATGCCGCGGCCGTCCGTTTTCACGATGCTCCGCGAAAAGAGAGCGCCTCGTTCATCGGACATCTGCAACCCAAGCACGGCGTCGCAAAAGTGATGCTAGTTTCGGGCGATCGCGAGTCCGAGGTGAAGTATTTGGCCGAAAGCGTCGGTATCACGGAATTGCGTGCGGGAAAAAGCCCGGAAGAAAAAGTGGCCATCGTGAAAGAGGAAACGGCCAAGGGCCCGACGCTGTTCGTTGGAGACGGTATCAACGACGCTCCCGCGCTGATGGCCGCTACGGTGGGCGTTGCCTTTGGCTCGCAGAACGACATTGCGACCGAAGCTGCCGACGCCGTCGTGCTTGAAACTGCACTCGAGAAAATTGACGAGCTTATGCATATCGGCCGGCGTTTGCGCCGCATCGCGCTGCAAAGCGCGCTCGGCGGCATGGCCGCCAGCATCCTCGGAATGATCGTCGCGGCACTGGGCTACCTGCCGCCGATCTGGGGTGCCCTCGGCCAGGAGCTGATCGATCTTCTCGCCGTCCTGAACGCGGCGCGCGTCGCGCTCCCGACCGAAAACCTAAGGGATTTTTGAGGTAACGGATCGCTGATCAGCGGGGAGTCCGTAAGCTTGTGCAAGAACGACCAGCGATCAGCATAGCAACCAGAGGCCAATACCTCGACCTCTTTCGCGGATCGCGCAGCGCTCGGCGCCGGCCACTGGTCTTGCTGATCACCGCTTATCTAATTACGGCTTGCTATAGCTGCCCGATGGCTGTTGCGCCGATTGTTGCGGGGCGGGTGGTTGTTGCGCGGGTGCCTGCTGTGCGGGCGGCTGCGCTGTGTTCAGAATGGAGTTGAAGTCCGGATGACTGCTGCCAGGGGCCGGCGCGCCCGTAGTCGGGTGGCCCGGAGTCATCGTGCCCTGCGGCGGTGCCTCACCCGGGCCAGGGTGCGCCATCCCTCCTGTAGGCTGCCCCTTGACTACGACCCACTCGTCTCCCTGCTTTTGCATCTGGTAGACAAGCTGCATCGGCGGAGCTTTCGGGTCGCCGTTCTTTGCCCGAATATCCACGCTAGCCTCGGCCGAGTTGCCATTTACGGTTGCCTGCGTGACAACCACGTCCATGTTGTTCACGTTCAAGCCCTTCATCGATGCGATGTGCTTCACAACCCCGGCTCGGATCGCATCCTTGCTATCCGTCCTAGACTTGCAGGCGCCGGTCAAAAGCAATAGTGCACCCAACAAACTAGTGAGAAATGCTCGATTCATTCCAATTTCCTTTCAATTCCCGAATGATTGAGCTGGACTGTGAGCCTATTGATCAATGGTAGCGTAACCCGGTGCGGAAGGCGAACCGAACGCTCCTGAGTTTCTTGACTCGAAAGATCCCCTTCAATCCCAAGGCGGAATCGGCAGAGACCGAAACGACCCCGATGAGAGATAATCTTCCGAGACAGGAGGTACCCTTATGGCCTCGTGGGAACCAGTCGCGCTGGAAAAAATGGTGTTTCGCAAAACCAACGCTCGGGTGGGACGTCATCTTGCCATCACTCCGGAAAACAGCACGATGCGCCATCTCTGCTACGGCCGCGTCATTCTAAACTCGTCCGAGGCGTCGGTGTCGTTCTCGAATGCAGATCGGGAAACCATACTCATTTGCCTTCGAGGCAATGCCACGGTGAGGGTCGCGGGAGGCGCTTTCGAATTGGCGCCGTTCGACTCCATCTACATTCCTCGCAATTCGGTCATTGAGGTATCAACGAAGATTTCTGTCGATCTCGCCGAGTTCTCCGCCAGCGTCAGCGGGGACTACCCTCTGAAAGTTGTCCGTTACGCAGATGTCGCCAACGATCCGGCGCTCAAACTGGTAGCCGGCAAACCGGGCTCTCGCCGCGAGGTCAGCATCCTCATGGCCAAAAACGTGGAGGCAGGCCGTCTCATCGCCGGTTTCACCTGCTCCGATCCGGGGAACTGGACAAGCTGGCCGCCGCATGAACACGCAAAAATGCTGGAGGAGTTGTATGTGTACTTTGACATGCCTGACCCGGCCTTCGGAATTCAACTTGTGTACAACGACAAGGAGTATCCGGAATTGATAACCGCGGTGCGCGACGGGGACGCCGTATTGGTACCCAGCGGCTATCATCCGAACGTCGCCGTGCCGGGACACCGAATCGCCTACCTGTGGGCCATGGCTGCACACCGGGAAGTGGAAGACCGGCATTTCGGCGTGTTCAACATCCAGCCGGAATTTCTCGAAGGCACTCCCGCTCCGCAAGCAGCGCGCAAGTAAGCGACGCCTGGAAGCCAAAGGCAAGATGGCCGACCAGAATTTCATCGCAGAAACGGAATCGAGTGGCGGCGGGCAGGTTTCGCCTTCTTCGCGCGCCGGTCTTTCGCAGGCCGGCATTTTTGCTGGACGCTTCCGCTGGGTGATTTGCGGGCTTTTGTTCCTCGGCGTGAGCAAGAATTACATGGACCGCCAGGTACTCGCTGTGCTGAAGGGTCCGCTCCAACACGAGTTCGGCTGGAACGATATCGACTACGGGCATCTTATCTTTGCGTTTCAGGCAGCGTACGCAACCGGCATGATTTTCGTGGGCCGCCTGATCGATCGCGTGGGCACGCGGGCCGGTTATGCGCTGGCCATGGTCTTCTGGAGCCTGGCGTCGATGGGTCACGCGATCGCCAACTCTCTCGCGAATTTTGCGATCGCCCGCCTATTCCTCGGTTTCGGTGAGGCAGGAGTCTTTCCCGCGAGCATCAAATGCGTTGCGGAATGGTTCCCGGGGAAGGAAAGGGCCCTGGCGACCGGAATTTTCAACGCAGGCACCAGTGTCGGTGCCATCACCGCGCCCCTGATTGTGCCGTGGATCGCCCAGCACCTCGGGTGGCGCTGGGCCTTCCTGCTCACCGGCGGTTTGGGATTCGCCTGGTTGATTCTCTGGCTGTCGATCTATCGCAAACCGGAGCAGCATCCTGGCTGCACGAGCCAAGAAAGAAGCTATATCCAGAGCGATCAGCCCGAGCCGCCGGGCATAATCAAATGGACTCGACTTATGCCCCTCCGACAGACATGGACGTTTGCTGTTGGAAAATTCGTGACTGACCCCATCTGGTGGTTCTATCTGTTCTGGATTCCCGACTATTTGCAGCGCGAGCACGGTTTGCATCTCACGCAAATCGGCCTCCCGATCCTGGTGATCTACGTCATTTCCGATCTCGGGAGCGTTGCCGGCGGGTGGCTCTCATCCATGCTCATCCGGCGACAGTTTTCCGTGAATGCAGCCCGGAAGTCAGCCATGTTCGTCTGCGCCATGAGCGTCGTGCCGGTCGCCATCGCTTTCCGCATCTCCGGTCTGTGGCCGGCCACGCTGCTCATCGGGCTGGCAGCGGCGGGTCATCAAGGCTTTTCCGCAAATCTTTACACGCTGACTTCGGATCTCTTTCCCTCACGCGCGGTCGCTTCAGTGACCGGGATCGGTGGCATGGCCGGAGCGGTTGGCGGAATGCTCATCGCTGAAATTGTCGGCCACGTACTGCAATGGACCGGCAGCTACATGATTCCATTCCTGATGGCAGCCTCGGCCTACCTCCTGGC
>JBPYDQ010000543.1:0-5064 GCA_051986135.1 Terriglobales bacterium
CGCCCGCGCGTGTTTTTGCCGCCCTGACCGATCCCGAACAGGTGCCGCAGTGGTGGGGGCAGCAGGGCATGTATCGTATCACCAGCTGGCATAACGATCTCAGGCCCGGCGGCAAATGGCGATCCGAAGGCGTTGGCGCCGACGGCAAGGCCTTTCATGTCGAAGGCGAGTATCTCGAGGTCGATCCCCCTCGCCTTTTGGTTCACTCCTGGAACTCGAGCTGGGGTGGAGGGCTGAACACCATCGTTCGCTGGGAACTTGAAGCGCGCAACGGCGGAACCTTGGTCAGACTAAGCCACAGTGGTTTCGCCGAGAATGTTCAGGCGGCCAAAGACCACAGCCAGGGCTGGAGTCGTGTCCTGGTCTGGATGGAGGCATTTGTGGAAGACGGTCGGACGGTAGATACGCGAGCCGCTTAGCTCTATCCTGAGTCCGAGAAGCGAGGATGCCAATCTGTCGGCAACCCGGCGTCCTCGCCCGCGTTATACTGCCCATATGAGTGTGGGTGAGGAAAAGACCTTCTACCTCGAGACCTTTGGCTGCCAGATGAATGTCCATGACTCGGAAAAAGTCATCGGTGCGCTCATTTCCCAAGGCTACCGCCAGGTTTCGACCGTAGAAGAAGCAGGGTTGATCCTCTACAACACCTGCTCGATCCGGGACAAGGCGGAGCAGAGGGTCTTCCATCGCCTAGCCGACTACAAGAAGCTCAAGTCTCAGGGCAAGAAGTTCGGCGTGCTTGGCTGCGTCGCCCAACAGGAAGGCGAACGGATCTTTGAGCGTGCGCCCCACGTGTCGCTGGTGTGCGGCTCGGCATCGTATCGCAATCTCCCGAGCATGCTGGTGCAGATCGAGGCAGGGAAAGGTCGCGTTACCGGGCTCGACGATCGCGAGACCGACGAATGTTTCGAGACCGAATTCACCGCGCGCACCAACCCGCACCGCGGGTACATTACCATCATCGAAGGATGCGACAAGTTTTGCGCCTACTGCGTAGTTCCGTTCACCCGAGGCAAAGAACGCAGCCGCACCTCTGAGTCGGTGCTGACCGAAGCACGTGTCATGGCTGATGCCGGCTACAGCGAGATTCAGCTTCTCGGGCAAAATGTAAATTCCTATCGCGACCCTCTGGGTAAGAAGACTTTCGCAGAACTGCTCGCGGCCGTCGGAGAGGTTTCTGGGATCAAGCGCGTCCGCTTCACCACCTCGCACCCTAAAGATTTTGGCCGCGACATTGTCCACGCCATCGATTCCCAGACTAGTCTTTGCGACCACGTGCATTTGCCGGTTCAAAGCGGATCGACACGGGTTCTGGAGGCGATGCAGCGCCTCTACGACCGCGATCAGTACCTGGAACGCATTGCCTGGATGAAATCTGCCCAGCGCGACATCAGCATCACCACCGATATCATCGTGGGCTTCCCGGGAGAAACCGAATCCGATTTTGAGGAAACCCTTTCGTTGCTAGCATACGTCGAATATGACGGGGTGTTTTCCTTTAAGTATTCCCCACGCCCGAACACGCCGGCGTTAGAGTTTTCCGACGCGGTTCCCGACGCGGAGAAATCACGACGATTGGCCGTGTTGCAGGAAAAGCAGCGCGAAATTCAGAGGCGCCGCTACCAGAGACATCATGGTCAGCGGGTGGAGGTCATGGTGGAAGGGAAGAATCAGGCCCGCGGACAATGGATTGGTCGCACCTCGCAAAACAAGGTCCTGAATTTTACGGCCCCAGCTGGAACCGAGTTGGTGGTGGGCAGTTATGTACCGGTGATGACTACGGGTAGTTTTCCCAACAGTCTGCTCGGCGAAATGGTGGTATAAGAGCCTTAGGGGGAGGGGGCCACGATGGAAGTCGAAATGAAAATTCGCGGTTTAATGATGGATCCGGTCACCAACATGCCCATCGTGATACTGAAGGATTCCGGCAGCGACACCGTCCTACCCATCTGGGTCGGCGTGTACGAAGCCAACGCCATTGCTTTGGAGATTGAGAAGGTGACTACCCCGCGTCCCATGACTCACGATCTCATAAAGAATGTGCTCACCGGACTCGATACCCTGGTGCACAAGGTCGTGGTTACCGAGCTTAGGGAAGATACCTTTTACGCTGTGATCTGGCTGGAGCGCAACGGCAAAGTCATCAGCATCGATTCTCGTCCCTCCGACGCCCTGGCGCTCGCGCTGCGGGTTGACTGTCCCATCTTTGTGGAAGATGAAGTCCTGAAGAACTCCAAGCTGGCCTCCAACGTCTCCGACCGCGTCACCAGTGAAGAGCTGCGGAAATGGCTCGAGGGACTGAATGACGAGGACCTGGGGCGCTACAAGATGTGAGGTGAAACCACATCGTTTCCAATCGCCTGACAGCGCGCTCCACTAGATTAGTAAATTACAAATTCTTCCATGGACTCCGCCGAGCAGCTGCAGCAAATCTACCTCGCCGGATTTGAACTTGAGACCTTCGATCGTTTTCCAAAGTGTGTTGGTGTGATTCGTGACCATTGCATCGCGCTGCTGGTGCCTGGGAGCCAAGGGCTGGAAATCCTGGGTTCTCCCGGCTGGCGTATGGGCGAAGTCATGGGTGTGCTTGTGAAGAGGGAAGGGCGCCCGGTCTTTCAGGCCAAATCCGAGATCATCGAGGCTACGCCGGAAATGCTCGAGACTCTTGAGCGTTTTCGCGCCGACCTAGATAAGCTGCTCGATAGGTAATCGCTTGATTTGGAGGCCGCGTCCGGGGCCTCTGTACTTTACATAATCTTATTTGTTATCGCTCGTTTGACACCGCCGCCCGGAAAGTAAGACACATTTACATATGTCTTACGATAGGAATATAATCTCCTTGTGTCAACGCTTTACACCCAAATCAGCTCTAAGGGGCAGGTCGTCATACCCTCGACCCTTCGGGAGGAAATGAACCTGTCCGTAGGAACGAAGATCGCCGTCGAGCGCGACGGGAACGCGATTGTTCTGCGACCCATCACCGAGGAGTTCATTCGCAGCCTGCGTGGCTGCACGCGCGGCGCTGGTGCCGAGCGTGAACGTACTCATCGGGATGACGAACAGCGATGATCTACGTTCTGGATGCGAGTTCTGTCCTGCGTTACACAGATAACGAGCCAGGCGCGGATCGGGTCGAGGAACTGCTCCGACGGGCCGCCAAGGGCGACCATGAGATCCTGATCAGCGCCGTGAACTGGGGCGAAATCGTCGGAGTACTTTTTCGCAACCACGGCTTGTTGCACGCCCGCAAGATCGCACACAATCTCTTGGCATTGCCGATCACGGTCGCTCCGGTGGACGCCGCGGCCGCCGAAGCCGCTGGGATGTTCAGGGAAAACTTCAAGGTGCCGTACGCCGATTCGTTTGCCGGCTCCTTGACGCTGCTGTATTCGGCGGGGCAGCCCAAGGATCAGGCAGTCCTTGTCACAGCAGACTTCGATTTCAAGAGCGTGCCGAAGGGGACTGTAAAGATCGATTATCTTCCCAAGAAATAGTTATCGGACCCGGTTGGGGTGGCCTCGCGACCACGCGCGAGAAGGTTTGACGTCCGAGATACGCTTGATTTCAGTCTCTGAACGCGGCGATCGCCAAGGGTGCGCCAGCCCTTCGATGAACCCCGCGGAGGGAAAGATGAAGGTGAGGTCGCGGTCGGTATCGATGCGCCAGCCGGTTGAGGCAGTCGCCCCACCCGCGAATTCTAGCCGCTAAGCAGGGTAAAGTTCGCCAGAAAAGGCGGTATCTTGCTTTTGGTCGCGTGACCGCCTCTCGCGGCTCTGAACGCTGCGAAAAGCTGGAATTTTCATTGTTTTACATAATATCCATTATCGGACGTTGTGGATATTGGCGCCCAGGACTGTTCATCCTGCTGGCTTGGGAGCGGCCGCCTCGCTGGCCAGCACAATTTTCGGATGGAACAGTGTCCCCGCCACCCGGGTGGCGATGGCGATCAGTTCCCTCTGGCCATAGAACACCTTCACGTGGCTGGCTCCCGACAACTCCGGTAGATTGACAGCCCGGCCCGAGCGCATCTTAGCCGCACTCTCCTCGTTAGCGGTAACGCATGGAAATTGCGGCAGCAGTTTGCGAGGATGCACAAAAAGCTCAGCGATTAGAGCGGGCTCCGTGACCGCGTCGATTTCGCCGAGCGTGCGGGCATTGTCCAGCGTGAACTCAGCCACTGAGGTCCGGCGCAGCGATTCCAGGTAGGCGCCGCAGCCAAGTCGGTGACCGATGTCGTGGGCGAGGCTGCGCATGTAGGTGCCCGAGGCGACCCGTGCGCGGAATTCGGCACGTTCGCCGCGAAAGCTGTTGACCTCAAATTCCTTGATCTCGACGCGCACTGGCTTGAGCTGAACATCTTGCTTCTTGCGCGCCAGCTTGTAGGCAGGCACACCCTGGATCTTCTTAGCTGAGAACGGCGGCGGTATCTGCTCGATGATTCCCCGAAACTCGGAAGCCACTTCTCGCAACTGCTCGAAGGTGAATAGAATCGGGTTCGCCTGTCCCTCGGGCTGTCCTTCGGCGTCATAAGTATCGGTAGCCACGCCGAACCGGATGATGCCTTCGTAAGATTTCTCAGAAGCGTTGTAGAACCGGGCCAGGCGTGTAAGACTACCTAACACCAGCGGCAGAACGCCGGTAGCGGATGGATCGAGCGTACCCAGGTGTCCGACAGCCCGTTGACCGAGCACACGCCGCACGCGGTCAACGACGTCGTGGGACGTCATCCCAGGGGGTTTGTCGATGACCAGTACACCATTCATGAAGAATTGGAAATCTTGTTAACGGGTAATTTTGTAATGTAGAAGCACTACAAGAACTTTTCGTTCCATCTGTTGCGAAAGGGCGCTTCTTTCGATTACAAAATTACCAAATTGCAAATCCCGCATGTTTCCCATTCGCGACGACACGCCTCGTTTCAGCACTCCGATAATTACATACTTCATTATCGCCCTGAACGTGGTCGTCTTTCTGTATGAACTATCGGTTGGAGCTCAGAGCCAGAGAGCACTGAACGCGTTTGTGGCAGAATTCGGGGTTATTCCCAGGCACGAAGTAGCGGTG
>JBPYDQ010000544.1:0-3564 GCA_051986135.1 Terriglobales bacterium
CAGGCTCTCCGGCGGGGTCGAGTCTGGCTTTTTTCAAAGTCAGCTCGCCACCAAACAATGGACCGCGACAACCGAAGTCAGACTGAGAGACGGGCACTAGAGGCACCATATAGTTCGGGACCATAGCTGTCGAGCTTGGCTACAGCGATTCTGCCGGAAGGTCTCGCATCAACGAAACAAGTTTCCGGCACCATGGACCCGCAGGGCGGGCGCGGGACTGAGAGGAGAATTGCTGCAGGCCATGCTCAACACCCAACCCAATACCCAGCTGGTCCAGGATGCACTGCTGCGAGGTGAAACCGTTGCCGGAGCCCGGCGCGAACGCAGAAGTCACATCGGATCGACTAGCTTGGTACGCCCCGAGCTATCACGAACATTTCATCGAAAAGAGGTGAGTTCTATGTTGCGCCTGAAGATCAATCTCCGGATGCGCCGATCGGTCCGCGTGAAGTGCCCGCGCCATCCCCGCTACAACCCAGAGCGTGACGGTGCGGTGCTATCTGTGGAGGCTGCCGTTACTGCGTGGCGATATATGAGGCAGTGAATTGATACATATTGAATGGCTCGCCGCTGGCAGTTTGCTTGTGCTGGAATAGCTTGCCGTACCACGAAGCCTTTCCGACTTGAGATTTTCCGGGCCTTGATCGCAGGTTTGGTTTGATTGGTGTGGCCTGGCGTCCCTTGCAGCGGGTTTGGTGTGCAGGCGCGGCACGCAGTGCGGTGGTGAAAACCAATGCCGCTGCAGTCTGGCTGAATATCCGTAACATCAAATGCTCTCGTCGCTGAATTGGTCCGCTGTCGCATATCCATGAAATGCCCACCTGCTCTCGCGGTTCTCAACGCAGTACAGCTTGGAACTATGGGCCAACAGTTGTTGCTAACAGCTCACCACACGACGAGCGTCGCTGAGCGCTTGTAAAAGCACTAACCGTGCCAAATGGGGCAAGTAATTGAAATTTCAATGCGAATCCCAAATGAAGAATCCTTAAGTCGGTAAATTCTTCCACCAAGCGGAAACGTCTATTCGGGCCATTCAACTGAAGGCTAATGTGATGCAGCTGACGTGGAATCATCCCCCACCAGGTCGGGCCTGTGTCAGCCTTTCTCGGTGCAGGTAAAAGTTTCTTGACCCTGCATCGACCTTCCCCATTAGCTTCGTTTGTTTTCTACTCATTAGCATCTGGAACGTTGCTTGCATCAGCACCTACTCAATTCCAGTCAAGGCGTGTCGTCACTGATGTCACAGGAGCCTGTGAGGGCATTCTTAAGCGCCATCTTCGAATGGATGCTCGGCTGTCATCATAGGCAACTGAGTCGAGCGTTTACTATCGACCATAGAACGTACCAGGTGTGCTTCGATTGCGGCAGGAAGCTGCAGTATTCGTGGAAGGCGATGTCACTGATAAAGACCAACGAGACGCCAGAAACGCTGGCGTCGTTTAGAACAGCATTCACACAGGCAATGAACATTCCCTGGGGCCAGTCGCGGGAGACTTAGTTCCGGCGCCTGGACTGCCCCCGGTTAAAGACTGCCTCCGATTAAAACTGGAACAAACGGGGGAGGAGGGGTAATATGGAGTCGGCCCGCCTCCTAAGACCAGCAACAATCTTTCTCAGTAGCCGAAATTCCTGGAGTTCCAGCAAAAGCGATTTGCAACAAACCTCTTTCGTAGTGAGATAGCGTCACAGAAAAAAACCGGTCCGTGGAATCCACGCTTTCAGTAACGACCGCCCTTCTTCTTCGCTCGAAGAACTTCATTTCCTTATCGCCGCGCCAAAGAGATCTACTTTTCGCTGAAAGACCGCATCGTCTGACCGCCGCTTCTGCGTCAAAATCAGCTTGTGAGGGAGTACTTCAATGAAATCGTGGCATCAGGGCAGCAGCACACCATCAAGCTACGTTCAGGTCGTCGAGCAGAAGCGATTGAACATCGCTCGCGAGGAAGGCGTGCCTTGGAAGAAGTGGGGCCCATACCTTAGCGAGCGGCAATGGGGGACCGTTCGCGAAGATTACAGTGCCGACGGGAATGCCTGGGATTACTTCTCGCACGATCAGTCGCGCTCGCGCGCTTATCGCTGGGGAGAAGACGGTATGGCGGGTATTTCCGACGACAAACAGCAGCTTTGCTTCGCGCTGGCACTATGGAACGGCCGCGATCCCATCCTGAAGGAGCGCATGTTCGGGCTGACCAACAGCGAGAGCAACCACGGCGAGGATGTCAAGGAATATTACTTTTACATCGACAGCACGCCGACACACTCGTACATGAAGTACCTGTACAAGTATCCGCAGCGGGAATATCCCTATAACGACCTCGTGCAAACCAATCGGCGTCGCTCACGCGACGAGTTCGAATATGAACTGCTCGACACCGGAGTCTTCGAGGACAACCGATATTTTGATGTGTTCGTCGAGTACGCCAAGGCCGATCCGGAGGATGTGCTCATCAAGATTTCAGTTCACAACCGAGGCCCAGAGGTTGCGCAAATCCACGTGCTTCCCACTATTTGGTTTCGCAACACGTGGACGTCGGAGGAGGGCGAACCGAAGCCAATGTTGGGTCAAGTGAGGGACGGAACCATACACACCTCACACCCGAAGCTTGGCGATTACACATTGCAATGCGAAGGCACCGCGGAGTTGCTGTTCACGGAAAATGAAACGAACAATCGTCGATTGTGGGGACAGCCGAACCCAGCTCCCTATGTGAAGGACGCATTCCACGAATATGTCGTGACAGGAAATGCGAATGCCGTGAATCCGGAGAAAACCGGGACCAAGGCGGCTGCGCACTATGTGCTTAATGTACCGGCGGGAGGCAGCAAGGTCGTGCGTTTGCGGCTAAGCAACAAATCCGCTGCCGATGCATTTGCGAAGTTCGACGAAATCTTCGCCGCGCGCCTGGCCGAGGCTGACGAGTTTTACGATCGCATCACGCCGAAGAATCTCACCGAGGATGAGCGGCGCGTGCACCGCCAGGCGCTGGCGGGCATGTTGTGGTCCAAACAGTATTACTATTTCGACCTCGACAAATGGCTGCTCGAGCACGACGCTCATCCGATCCTTGGGTCTAAAAAGGGGAGATCCCGTAACGCCGAATGGTTCCACATGCTAAACAAAGACGTGATCTCCATGCCTGATAAATGGGAGTATCCGTGGTATGCAGCGTGGGACTTGGGCTTTCATACGATCGCGCTCTCGCTGGTGGACTTCGACTTTGCCAAAGACCAGCTCCTGCTCATGCTGAGGAACTTGTACGCGCACCCCAATGGGCAGATTCCGGCATACGAATGGAACTTCAGCGACGTGAATCCGCCGGTGCACGCCTGGGCGACCCTGTTTCTGTTCAGAATTGAGACAGAACTGGGACGCGCCGACCTACGCTTTCTGGAGCGCTCGTTCCAGGGACTACTGCAGAACTTCAACTGGTGGATCAACCGCAAGGACCCGGAAGGAAGAAATGTGTTCGCAGGTGGGTTCCTGGGGCTTGACAATATCGGTGTCTTCGATCGCAGCGCGCCTCTGCCTACGGGCGGGCATCTTGACCAGGCCGACGGCACTGC
>JBPYDQ010000545.1:0-5880 GCA_051986135.1 Terriglobales bacterium
CCGAGAATTACTCACGGGAGACCTCCGAATCGAGCAGGGCAAGGTCCGACTTCTTGAGACGCGAAAGGACGTCGAACGCGGATGGTTCGCAGTGGGTGACATTTTGGCGGCCGAAGGCCGAGTGGAGGTGTGCCGAGCATGTTCGACAGCTTGGAGGTGAAAGTCCTCTACCAACCAGACGGAGGTGAAGGGTAGCAAAGCGCAAGGGCTGCGGCCGCGAGGCCGGGTCTGAAAGAAGCGCAGAGCAAAAGCACGAGCCGATGGACAAGAAGCGGATATGAGGCCAGCTGCGGCCGGCACGAGTGGACCTTCAGCTACGAAGTGCTGTTCCATCAAGGTCGCAGAGGTAGATCCGCCGGTTGTGTGCTGAAAGCGGTCGAACTTACCTCGGGGGGTCTGCCTCCCTGTTCGCGCCGAGAGGTGCGGACTGGGCATCGAGTGATCGGTGCTGAACGGGCGGCAGAAGTCAGCAGCGGGCGTATTAGCCGGAAGGCGCAAGCCGATTGACCGGTGAAGGCCCAAACGGTCCTGCGCAAGCAGGGTAAAGGGAGCGGGGAGTAGTCAGTGCATCTCATGGAGAATGGCAGCCGTAAGACCGCCCCCTTTGCGGGCAGCTCGGTCGTCCTGCCCAGTGGCCCGGTGCAGCCGGGCTACCGCGCGGGAGAGGGTTGAATCGCCCATGGCGAAGCACTCGTACGAAAGCCCGGCCGAGACAGAGCGGATGATGGAGGAGGTCTGCGAGAAGGAGAACTGTCGAGAAGCATTGCGGAGAGTCAAGGCCAACAAGGGAAGTCCCGGCGTCGACGCGATGAGCGTGGACGATTTGCCGGGATATCTTGTGCAACACTGGCCAGAGATTCGCGACCAGCTCCTTAGCGGAACCTATCAGCCGCAGCCGGTCAGGAGGGTAGAGATACCCAAGCCGGACGGCGGCGGGATGAGAAAGCTCGGAGTGCCGACGGTGCTGGATCGCATGATCCAGCAGGCGGTGCTTCAGGTGCTGCAGAGGCGTTGGGATGCGAGCTTTTCCGATCACAGCTACGGGTTTCGACCCGGGCGCTCGGCGCATCAGGCGGTCGCTCGTGCTCAGCAATACATCGTTGAGGGGTACCGGTGGGTGGTAGACCTTGATTTGGAGACATTCTTCGATCGAGTCAACCACGACCGCTTGATGGCGAGGATCGCCCAGAGGATCAGCGATAAGCGTTTGCTGAAGCTGATTCGGGCGTTCCTGACCGCCGGGGTGATGGAAGACGGGCTGGTGAGCGCGGTGGAGGAAGGGACGCCGCAAGGTGGTCCGCTTTCACCGTTGCTCAGTAATCTGGTGCTGGATGAGCTGGACCGAGAGTTGGAGCGACGCGGTCACCGCTTCGTTCGTTATGCGGACGACAGCAACATTTACGTGCGCAGCGAACGAGCCGGACGGCGGGTCATGGAGAGTGTCACAAGCTTCATCGAGAAGCGGCTCAAACTCAAGGTCAACGCCCAGAAGAGTGCGGTGGCTCGACCCGAGGAACGCTCGTTCCTGGGGTTCACCTTCCGATGCCTTGGGTCCTCGCCCGAGCTGCAACGCAGTATTGCGCCGAAAGCTCTGCGACGATTCAAGAATCGCGTGAAGGAGATCACGCGCCGGAACCGCGGGGTCAGCCTGAAATGCATGGTGGAGGAACTATCGGCATTTCTACGCGGTTGGCGAGCCTACTTCGGCTTCTGCCAGACCCCTGAGGTGTTCGACAGCCTTGACAGCTGGGTGCGCCGTCGCCTGCGGGCGGTGCAATGGAAACAGTGGAAGCGGCCACAGCGCCGGTGTACCGAGTTGCTTAGGCGCGGTGTGAGCTGGGTCACTGCCGTCTGCACGGCTGCCAGCTCTCGCGGCCCCTGGCATCTCGCACGCTCGCAAGCTGTGCAGGTCGCGCTCCCCAATGCCCACTTCGACTCGCTGGGACTCTTTCGTCTTTCCACGACGCTCGGCTCAACCCGCCGAACCGCCGGATGCGGGATCCGCACGTCCGGTGGTGTGGCAGGGGCGCGTGGGTGACCACGCCCCCTATGCCGATCTCCGGAAACCCTCGTTGCAAACTGCTCTGGTGTCAGGTCGCCCAGTGAGCTGTGCGGCCGCTCGGTGTTGTACTCGATGCGCCACTGCTCGATGACGCGCCGTGCATGTGTCATAGTGAGGAACCAGTGCTCATTCAGGCACTCGTCACGGAAGCGGCCGTTGAAGCTCTCGATGTATGCGTTCTCGATCGGTTTTCCAGGACGGATGAAGTTCAACCGCACCCCGCGCTCATAGGCCCAGGCATCGAGTACCTGGCCCTCGAACTCCGGCCCGTGGTCGACCGTAATCGACAGCGGCAGCCCGCGCAGATCGGCGAGGCGCTCGAGAACCGCCGCAACACGCCGGCCATTGATCGATGTATCGACCTCGAGCGCCAGACACTCGCGGCTGTAGTCGTCAACGATCGCAAGACACCGGAGCTTCCGACCATCGATCAGGCCGTCAGCGACGAAATCCATCGACCAGCTGCGATTCACAGTGCTTGGCTTCGGCAGCGGTTTGCGCTCAAAAAGCCCAATTCGCTTGCGCTTTCGCCGACGCACCGCCAGGCCCGCTTCTCGGTACAGCCGGTAGGTGCGCTTGCGATTTACTTTCCAACCCTCACGACGCAGCAGAATATGAATGCGCCGATACCCGTACCGACGCTTCTCGCCCGCGAGCTCGCAGATCCGCTCGCGCAGTCCGGCCGGTACAGGTCGACGGCTGCGATACCCGTACAGTGACCGCGAAATGCCGACCAGCCCGCAAGCGCGCGTGATTCCAAACCCGCGCTCCTCCTTGAGTACATCAACTGCTTGGCGCTTCACCTGCGGGCCTACCATTTTCGGCCCAGGAGATCCTTCAGAGCTGCCTTGTCCAGCTCCGACTCGGCCAACAGCTTCTTGAGCTTCGAATTCTCCGCCTCGAGCTCCTTGAGCCGCCGCGCCTCGGAGACAGTCATCCCAGCGTATTTCGCCTTCCAGTTATAGAAAGTCACATCGGAGATGCCGTACTTGCGGCACAGGTCCTTGGTCTTGGCCCCGGCCTCCGCCTCCTTCAGCACCCCGATGATCTGCTCCTCGGTGTAACGCTTCGCTTTCATTGTCCGCTCCCATTGGGCGGACTCTACTCCCTATCCCGTACTATTCGAGGGTGTCACCTCAAGAGCCCCTAAGTGGAGGTACGCAAAACACGCGATTGAATTCGTGCAACTTAGAACGCGCGTCGGCACGAGCGATGTTCAGGCTGCGAAGACGACAGGCCTCCCGAAAAACCGTGTCATTGCGTTTGCCTTCGGGAACGAGAGAGGATCGATCAACCGCCGGCTTCGCGATAAGTGTCAATAACCATTCGGGTGCCCGTGCGATCTCCGCCGATGAGTCTCTCCATCGATAACTTGTCCCATCGATCCGACTCGGTGGAATTAGAATAAAGCCGCCATCCCCCCGAATATCCAAACCCTGCCCTAGTTTGCCAACGGAGTTTCTTATTTGTCCCGCGACTCTGAAGATCCGATGCTCTCCGTTATGCGGGGTTAGATTCGTGAGTGTCGTCGGTAGCCGTTCGTGTTCCTGTTCAAGAGCTCGCAGCGTCTCGAAGCCCGAGTGTCCATTCTTTGCATCAATGTCAACTGCCAGTACACCAGCACCCATCGCCGCGCCCCAATTGCAACCAGGAAACTGCAGTGCCCAGCGACGAATCTTGGCGCTGTCAGATGTAGCCTCGTGCGGCCAATCCATAATCGCGGGCTTCTTTGCACCAGGTGTGCAAGGCAGCAGACGAAGTACGCGCTCGCAGGCGAGTCGCAGCCACTTGTTCATGGCTTCTTCGACCGCGGCTTCAGGGGCACGGGGAAGTGACCGGCGTCGGTGACCTCACGCGCGATGACATCGGCAGTCTTGCGTGGGCTCTTCACCGGTTTGCATCGAGGCATGGCGTCTAGTTACTCGTCGAGGCCCCGGCTTCGTGCACCTGCGCGCAGCTTTCGGTTAGACGCCGCCAGCAAATGTATCGTCATCGGGGTACACGTCCCAGTACTCCTGCCACATCTTCAGCAGCGCGGCATGACCACGTGGAGTTGCTGCCGAGGCACTACCAGGCCGGGACAGTTCGGCTTTAAATATGCGATAGGTAAGGGAGAGCCAGTAGGGGTTACTCCCTCCACTATCGGGTTCAGGGAATTCCCCTTCTTCCACCAATTGAAGGATCGTTTGTTGGTCTAACCCCTCCCGCTCGGCGACCTCGCTGAGACTGAGGGGGTTCCCATCGCTCCCCCAAGGCTCAAAGTAGACGTCCTCCATATACCCTCCTGTCAGTCGGTCAATTCTGTTTGCCTCGTCAGACACAATTTGCTCAAGGCGGTTACCGGGTACATCTGCCCTGCGACCTGCTTTACCGCGCTTGCCACGGGCGGTCCTTACGCGGATTACTCGTATGACGTACTCCTTGAGTGCACCCAGGCTCGAGAGCGCTATGGACAGCCTTTCAGCGCCTTCCGGGTACTGGCGTTCCAGCTTGTACTGTCCGGTCACGACGCGCCTTCGTGCCTTTTCACAATGGCGCGCTATTCCCGCGAGTGCGTCGAGGTATTTGCTAAGCAGTCCCGATTTTGCAAAAGCCGATTTTTTCATGACTCGCTCCTCTAGCGGCTCCGGTGCCGCAGTCGGGAACGATTGTGCCTCGGAGGAAACGGCGATAGGCCGAAATCGGTTTCGGCAAAACCGAATTCGGTTTCGGAAAGTTAGGTGGGTTTAGGGGGTAGCGGCTTCAGCGGTGGGAGATGTTCAGCGGCAGCTACAAGGTACTTATGGATCGTTTCGTCAGTGAGCTTTATGCCAAGTTTGTCTAGGTCCGTTTCAATGTCCTTCGACGCGCTGTCACGACCTCCAGGCCGCCACTCGTAGTTAGCTGCAGCCATTCCACCAACGAGCATCAGGAGCGTGTTCGTTTCCCGTGTACCCAGGTCCTTCCCATGCGTACTTCCGGTGACAAGCTTTCGCAGCGGGCGTGGTATTCGATACTTCTGCGCCCTAGCCCAACGAACAACATCAGACGGCTTTATTGATTTTTCGCGGATGCCCTCAACTTTGTATGTTGACTTTATGTCTCCGGTAGCTATTGCCATTTTGATCCGGTCACGAAATGTCTCGGCTGCTTGTGGAGGCCGCATCCAGGCATCTCGCGGATCATCCGGGGGACTATGCCCTGCCAGGAGGTAGGCGGCTTGAGTTAGCGTCCAAAGCGGTTGAGCCGGCCAATAGCGATACTTCGGCCTCATGTGATCCTCTCCTGGTCTCGATGCCTCGACCCGAGCCGGCGGAAAGATGGGGCTGAGAGTTTCGCAGAAAATTTCTTGTGTGTGGTGGTAAAGATCAGTTGAGAATCGACCCCCCGGGATACCCATGCCAGCCTAAAAGCGAGTACCCCCTCGCTTGATCACGGATGGCCCTTCTGACTCAGATGCGCAAACGTACTCATGGCCAGTTTCAGTTCGCTGAAGCCTGCGTGAGCGTCGCCTACTGTTGTAGGGCTGCATCTCGCGCAAGTGCCGGCGGCGGCGTCAATAATTGGATTGGAGGTTCATTTTGCGCTGCTGCTGTCGTGGTTATGGTGAACAACTCCTGGCTTAAGCACACTGTTACTGCCGTGACAGCTCGATGAGTGAGATCTCGATAACGCACACCCGTGCGGTTGCGCGAGCGCCGAGCGCGGATCGCCGAACTCCCCGATGACGCGCAGGTCCGGCTCGCGCTCACAGCATTCGCGCACCGTACGCCGCGCCGCCGGCTCATCATCGACGATCATCACATCCATCACGGGCGCCGATCACCTTCGGGGAGCAG
>JBPYDQ010000546.1:0-6670 GCA_051986135.1 Terriglobales bacterium
CAACAATGCTCTCAACCATCATTACCAAGAGGTGGTTGGCTATCCAGCACTAGGAGCCAATTTTCGAGCCGGACTGCGTTTCAGAATCGGAGGAGAATAGGGATCGGTCTGAAATGTGCAAAATTGCGGGAGACCGTCTTCCCCAGGCATGTTTGTCGAGGAAGCGGGTGGGAGAGTTATCCCCTGTCTGCATGGAGCTTCCACAGAATCTGGCGCAAAATGCCGAGTAGTACTTCGCCATCCTCCGCCTGAGGATGGAGCCGGCGCATCAGCCGGCGTAGTTTTTGTTCGCCGGAATCGAGAGACTGAGCGCTGAGGAAGCCACTTTTGGTTGCCGCTTCGAGCAGAACCTGGGTTAGCCTTTCGAGATCACCGGCGGTGGCAAGATTCGGATTTGGTTTTGACTTTGCCGGCGGATTCTGACGCATCAATTCGTACAGAGTGACTGCCACTGCCTGTCCTAAATTCATGGACAGGTGCCCTGGGAGAGTCGGAATGTGCAGGAGCCAATGGCAATGGCTGAGATCCTCGTTAGAAAGGCCGGTTTTCTCCGAACCAAACAGGATTGCCACGCGACCTGAGCGGAGGTGGTTGCGAATGAACTTTGCCCCTGCTTCGAGTGTTCGTATCGGCTGTTCGACGAGACGATTGCCGATTGCGCTGGTTCCGACCACGAGCTTCGAGTCCTCTACCGCATCTCTAACGTTCTCATACTGTTGTGAGGTTTTAAGTACCTCTCGGGCGCCCACCGCGGAGCGCGCTTCCCGGAAGGCCAGTTCATAAGGCTGGACCACACGAAGTTGATCGAAGCCAAAGTTGCTCATGGCGCGAGCTGCGGCGCCGATGTTGAGAGGATTGCGAGTACGTACCAGGACTACACAAAGGCGACAGCGTTGGCGCTCGTTCAGCACAATCAATTTTTCAAGAGAGGCGGCAAGCCAGGTGACGGAAAAGGGGGCAATCTCCTGCCCCCGGATCGAATGTATCAGGTTCTCTGAGTCGCGCTGCCTCCGCCTCAGAGGCTGCTTTTAGTCGTGCACCCCATCCATGAACGCTCGCAACTTGCGCGAACGGGAAGGATGACGCAGTTTGCGTAACGCTTTGGCCTCGATCTGCCGAATGCGCTCCCGCGTAACCGCAAAAGATTGACCGACTTCTTCCAGCGTGTGCTCACTCCCATCCTCCAGTCCGAAGCGCATCTTGATGACCTTCTCTTCGCGCGGAGTCAGCGTGCGCAGCACCTGCGAAGTCTGGTCTTTCAAGTTGACGTTGATCACTGCCTCGGCCGGCGAGACTACGCCTCGATCTTCGATGAAGTCCCCCAGATGCGAATCTTCTTCTTCGCCGATCGGCGTTTCGAGGGAGATGGGCTCTTGCGCGATCTTCAGTACCTTGCGGACTTTCGCTACCGGAATATCCATCCGCTTGGCGATTTCTTCTGAGGTGGGCTCGCGTCCCAACTCCTGCACCAGCTGCCGCGAGGTACGGATCAGCTTGTTGATGGTTTCGATCATGTGCACGGGGATGCGAATCGTACGCGCTTGATCAGCAATGGCACGAGTAATCGCCTGCCGAATCCACCAGGTGGCATAGGTTGAAAACTTATAGCCGCGCCGATATTCGAACTTGTCTACTGCCTTCATCAGGCCAATGTTGCCTTCCTGAATCAGGTCAAGGAACTGCAGGCCACGGTTGGTGTACTTCTTCGCGATCGAGACCACCAGTCGCAGGTTGGCTTCGATGAGCTCGCGCTTGGCCTGCTCGGCATCCATATCCCCCTGGATGATCTCGCGCTGTGTGCGCTTGAGCTCCTGGAACGAAACGCCGGCGTCGGCCTCCATTCCCTCAAGTTCAGCGCGCAGCTGCCTGGCTTGCCGACGATATTCCTTCTTCTGTTCGTCGCTTCGCGTCGCATCGGCCTTGCGCTCCAGATTCTGGATCTGACGGTCGAGCGAACGCATGTTGTCGACCGTCTTGATAACCCGATCGATCAGCCGCTTGCGTTCGGTATTCGTGAATCCCAAACGGCGTACCGCCAGCGAGACCTGCACAATGGCTCGCGCCAAATGCATGCGGTAACGCCGATAATCGCGCGGTCGCTTCTTTTGCGATACATCGGCAAACTTCTCGGCAACCTGGTTCGACCTCTTGTAATACTTGGCCAGGTCATCGATTTTGCTCGTGAATTCATCCCGGCGGTTCTGGAGGATCTCTTCGGTGATCTCTTCCTCATCGAAGGTGACCACTTCCTTGATTGAGCGAACGTCTTTCTTGAGATCTTCTCCCAGTTCAAGCAATTCGCGGATAACGATGGGGGAACGCGAAAGCGCCTTCAGGACGCGGTTTTGCCCGCGTTCGATGCGCTTAGCGATTTCTACCTCACCTTCGCGGGTAAGCAGGGGAACAGTGCCCATCTCGCGCAGGTACATGCGGACCGGGTCGTTAGTCTTTTCCAGTGCGCCGGGAGTCAGATCGAGTTCGACATCCTCGCCGGCTTCTTCTACTTCTTCGAATTTTTTCTCCAGAGCGGACGACGGCAGCTTCGCCGGTCCCTCCAGAACATCGATACCCTGGGTACCGATGGTGGTCAGCAGATCGTCGAGGTCTTCGGGAGAGTGCACATCGTGCGGGATGAGGTCATTGACCTGATCATAGGTGAGATATCCCTTCTCTTTGCCTGCGTCGATCAGCTTTTTAATATCGTCGTACTTGTCGTCAAGAGCCAAGACGAATTACCCTCTGTTCGTCCCCGTGGAAGGGACACCAATAAAATTGTTCAGCGGTGGGAACTTGGAATTGCAGGATTGTGCGTCGGGCACAAACTTTCAAAGTATAGCACGCCCAGTGCGCTCCGCCTAATCTCGTGAGCCCCTAACCCTCTCCGGACGCCGGATTCCAGTAGCCCTCAACAGTTTAGATGGCCGGCCCCACCCTTTAGTTTCAAGCAAAGCACGAGTTTTCCCCATATTGAGCCAAGCCTGCTACAGCCCCCTCTAAGACGGGCTTTGTTCGCCCAGCCCGGCATCCATGAGAGCCCGTTTAATGCGCACTTTCTCCTGCAACAAAGCCTCCAGCTGGCCAGACTCCTCACCTCGAATGGCCTGAAGCGCACTCTGTACCTGTTGCAGCTTGCGCCGGAGGGCGATCCTGCGTAGAGCCTTCACAGCTCCCTGCAGCCGCTCGGGGCTGAGTTCCTCCTCTTCCCTGGTGAGAATGGTCGCCAGCAGGCGGCGATCGCTGTCGGAGGCCGGCAATTCGATGACATTCGAGACCTCCGGCCCGGCATTTAGCAGGGCGTCGATCAGCGATTCGGTCGCCAACCCGCGATGAAGCTGATCCGCCCGCAGAGCGAATCGAGCCTGTCCTCGAGGGTCGAACACTTCGTCAACCCCATCACGACCAGAAACGTGCTCTTGCCCGTCGCGCATCTGGGACACTGAGGCGAGAGCCCGGATCAGCAGCCTCTCGGCATCGGTCACCTGAGCCTCGACGGGGGCCTTGACCACTGCGGCCGACCGGCGGGCCACCACATGCTTCAGTTCCTGCCGCAGAACAGCCGAGTCAATGCCCAGCTTCTGCGCAATTTCCTGTGACAGCTCGTCGCGCACGATCCGGCTGGGCACGCGCTGAATATGTGGCAGTAGATAGTTCACCGCCTTTACTTTGCCTTCGGCGCTGCGTAGCGGAAACTGGGCGCGGGCGCGGTCTATGAGGTAGTCGAAATAGCGCTGCGACTGCCCGAGAGCCTGCGCATAGGCATCCTTACCGCGCTGGCGGATGAAAAGATCAGGGTCGAATCCGGCCTCCAGCCGCAGCACTTTGATTTGGAAATCTTCTTCGACCAGCAGCCCCAGCGTACGTTCCGTAGCATTGGCGCCCGCCGTGTCCGGGTCAAAGTTAACCACCACGTTCTTACTGAACCGCCCCAGCAGCTTGGCCTGCGGGTTGGTGAAAGCGGTGCCGGAACTGGCAATCACATTGTGAAAGCCCGCGGCGAAAACCGAGATGCAATCCATCTGGCCTTCGACCAGAATGGCGTATTCTTTGCGAATCCATTCTTTCGCCTTGTCCAGGTTGAACAAAACGCGAGACTTCGAGTAGATCGGAGTCTCAGGCGAATTCAGATACTTGGGCCCGCTCTTCGCATCCGTCGCCAGAGTCCGGCCCGTGAACGCAATGACCTTCCCATGCTCATTGGCAATCGGGAACATCACCCGATTGCGAAATTTTGAGTACATGGCCGAAACCGCCGCTTTCTCCTCTTTCTCATCCGCAGCCGAGTCTGGCGATCTGGGGCCTTGCTGTTCAGCATACTTGGAGGAAAGAAGCCCGCTCTCCCGGAGCACGTCTACCTCGAACCTCCCGCGCAGATAATCTCTAAGTAAGAACCCCGAATCCGGAGCGTAACCTATGCGAAAACCAGCGATGGTCTCCTGACCCAAACCACGCCCCTTCAGGTACTCTCGCGCAGCTGCCCCCTCGGGACGACGCAGGCATTGTTGAAAAAATTCGCAAGCCGAGTCATGAACATCCAGCAGAGCGGTGCGATGCTTAGCCTGCTGGGCTTCCTCCGGGCTGTGGTAACTAAGCTCGGGCAGCGGAACGCCCATCTTCTGCGCGACCAGCCGCACCGCCTCCGGAAAGGTTATGTTCTCAACCTTCTGCACGAAGGCGAACACGTCCCCCGACGCCCCACATCCAAAGCAGTGGTAAAACTGCCGGGTGGCGTGAACATGAAAAGAGGCGGTCTTCTCGCTATGGAAGGGGCAAAGCCCGGAGAAATTCTGAGCCCCCGCTTTCTTCAGCTTCACGTAGTCGCCAACAATCCGAACGATGTCGGTCTGCTGCTTGAGGTCTTCTTTGAACTCGCCAGGCGCAGTCATGGGCACCCCATTTAAAGTCGTGCGCTGGCCACGAGCATAGACGAACAAAAGGCGAATACTCAACTCCCCTGTGCGGAAGCTGTGGATATTCGGAATATCTGGTTAAGTGTTGAGGAAAATCGGGGGAAAGGCGGCTATCGGGACTCGATCACCTTACGCAGAGCCGCCACATTATGATTGTGCTCTTCGAGGGAATGGGCAAAGCGGTGATGCCCATTTCCGTCGCTCACAAAGTAATAGAAATCGGAGGTGGCCGGGTGGATCGCCGCTTCGAGCGCGCTGCGGCCCGGGTTCGCGACGGGCCCCGGGGGCAACCCCAGGTGGCGATAGGTGTTGTAGGCGGAAACGGTTTCGGTGTCGCCGTGGTGGAGTCCACCGTCGTAGGTCCCATCCAGAAGTTTGGCGTAGATCAAGCTGGGATCGGCATCCAGTCGAATCTTCTTCTCCAGCCGGTTGTAGTAGACGCTGGCCACCATGGGCCGTTCGGCGGGAGCTGCGGTCTCTTTTTCAACGATCGATGCCATGGTCACGACCCGATGAACATTCGCGCTCAGGCCGACGCTAGCGGCCTGCTTGCGAAATCGCATCACCATTTCCCGAACCATGTCGTCCAGGTTCTGGGAGTGCGTGAACTCATAGGTGTCGGGAAATAGGTAGCCCTCGAGCGAGGTTGCCTCCGGATCCATATCGCTAATCAAAGCGGTGTTTGACTTCGCCAGGCTCAAGAACTGGTCGCGGGTCCCGAGCCCTGCTTCCTGAATCGTGTTCGCGATATCAAAGATGGTGAAGCCCTCAGGGATCACCACGGTGTGAACATAAATATCGCCCGCCGCCAGACGCGCGTGTACAGCGCGAATGTCAGCCGACTTCTCGAATAGATATTCGCCTGCTTTCAGAGAACGTCTGCGATGAAAGTAGTGCCAGACCAGAAAGGCCGGCCGACTGCGAATGACGCCGGCATGCGTCAGTTCGGCGGCAATCCGGCGAGTACTATAGCCGGGGCGCAGGACGACAAACGTTTTGCCCATCGGTGTAAGTGGCGTTAACAGCAACCAGGACAGCCAAATGCCGATCCCCAGTCCGACCACCAGCAGAAATGTGAATAGTCTATGCAATAACAGTAGTTTAGATGACTGCCGGGAACGAGTCGTTGGTCATTGGTCGTGGCCGCCTGTCACTAAATCGATCCCCCGGGCTCGTGGCCGTTGCTCGTGGCAGAACCCCGGCGGTCGAGTCCTGCTAACCACCACCGACTAACGACACTTTTTCGCATCCATCCAGTTCTGCAGAATCAGCACCGCTGCCAGCTGGTCCACCGTCTGGCCGCGACGCCTAATCGACATCTCCGATTCGCGCAGAACGCGATTCGCTTCGGCAGAAGTCAGACGCTCATCCCAGAGGTGCACTGGCATGCCGAAGTGCTTGCGCAACTGCTCTGCGAACCGGACCATTTTTTCAGACTGCCTGCCCTCGGCGCCGCTCATCCGCAGCGGGTACCCGACCACGATCTCGGCGACCTCATAGGTTCGTAGAACCTGCTCAAGCGCCAGCAGATCGAAGCGTTTGTTCTTCCTGCGTATTGTGGGTAGGCCTTGGGCGGTGATGCCCAGCGGATCGGAGACGGCCATCCCGATAGTCTTCGATCCCACATCGAGTCCCACCACTCGCCTGGGCAGCTGGCTGACAGCAGACACCCGGCGATTATATTCGCCGCCAGATCCGAGTTCGAGTACCATGTCGAAACATGGTCGCGCCCGGTCCCGCAGTTCCTGAAGGCTCGTCTCCAG
>JBPYDQ010000547.1:0-3744 GCA_051986135.1 Terriglobales bacterium
AAGCAGCTTGCCGACCGCCTGGAAATGCATCGGCTGAGGTGCGGCAATCCCGATGTTGGTCCCATTTTCCTCAACACGCTCGGCAGACGTCTCGGTATGGACAATTTGCGCACACGGGCCATCTTGCCAGTGCTCAATCGATGCGTGCATTGCCGGTTGCCGAAGGGCAACAAGCACGCTAAGAAGCAGCACAGCTACCAGCGTGACACGCAGCTTCCAGCCTGGCACGGCTGGCACGCGGCCCGACGCGGCCTGGGTTCCAATCTTTATCGCTTGGGTGTTCCCGACAAGGTGATTCAGGCGATTCTGAGGCACTCAAACGTCAACATCACTCTCGGTTATTACGTGAAGAGTGCAAGCTCTGACGTGATGGCGGCGATGGGAAAATTTGAAGAAGAACTGACCGCTCAAAGCCTTCAGGACACTCAGCGGACACTAGAACCGGATTCGGATGCAACGTCTGGATTCGTAAACTAGCCAAGGGATTGGGGTTAGGATGGAGCCGACGATCGGACTTGAACCGATGACCTGCCGATTACGAAAAGACCTAACCTTGCGTATGTTGTTGTGAAATATAGGGCGGTATACAGCGGTTTCGGTGCGTTTTGGGTTGTTCCGGGAAGGCATTGTGCAGCAGTTTGTGCAGCAATTTTAGAGGCGACGTTTTCGCACGCTCGTCGGCGGCTCTGCTGCTCGTCAACTGTGCAGCGATCTGCCGAGTGAGAAGCCGACCGCTCTCTGCTCAACTGCTAGACAACACGGCGTCGGAGAGCAATTTCCTGCGCTTCTCCATACAAATTGGGCTTTCCCAACACCGAGTCAGCGAAATGCGCTGATACCATCGAACATCGAACTACGATTTGGAATTAATCGACGGCATTGTTCCTAACGCGGGGGAGACAGCCGCACTCGCCCTTCAGAAGGATGCGGAAAGCGATCTTTCCGATCCGAATCCGCCGGACTTCGTTCGCTGGTGGTACTTCGACCACCCTCCGGTAAGTGAGCGGATCGCCTTCTTCCGCAGCTATGATCCGTGGTCCACTGGCGCGCAGCCGCGATATGTGAATTAGATCGCTGACTCACGTAACGAAATCTGCCGATGTCAACTGACGCTAGGCGATTCGCTCATTGGCCTTTGCCAGGGCGTGAGTTTTTGCTAAACCCGCTCGTGCTTTTTCGAGCGGACATCGCATTCGGGGTTTCCTTGCTTTGGTCCAGCCAATCACAGCCTTTGCGCGCCTTTCCTGCTTGACGGATAACCTAATCTAAATTAACCTAATCTAAATTAGGTTAAGGAGTATTAATTGTTCATAGGGCGTCGAAACGAGTTAGCCCTACTGCGCGAAGAACTCACATCGCCGCGCCCTTCGCTCGCAGTCATCTACGGCCGTCGGCGCGTCGGCAAATCCACCTTGATCCGAGAAGCGATCAAGCATGAGCCCCATGTGTTTTATCAGGCCACTCGGGTCACCTCCTCCCTGAGTCTCGAGGCTTTCAAGCTCGAGATCAGTCGCACTCTGGGAAGTGACGAACTCCTCGCGGGCATCGCCGACTGGCTGGCGGTACTGCACTACTTGGCACGCGCCGCACAGCGCCGTCCGGGCCTGATCATCGTATTGGACGAGTTCCCATACCTAGCCGATGCTGATCCTGCCCTGCCATCTGTTATTCAGAAGTTCTGGGATTCTGGAGCAGCTCGACCGGGAAGCCTGAAACTCCTGCTCTGTGGCTCGAAGATTTCCCACATGGAGGAGCTCCTCGCCGAACGCAATCCGCTTTATGGGCGAAAAACCTTGGCGCTGGATTTGGCCCCTCTGTCCTTTCGCGAGGCAGCGCAATTCGTTCCCCGCTATACGGCTGAGGACAAGTTGAAGACCTGCGGCGTATTCGGCGGAATACCGTTCTATTTGCAGCTCCTAGATCGTCGGGCAACGCTCGAGAGCAACATCATCCGACTGATGTTGACCCCGACAGGCAGCCTCGTCGATGAGCCAGTCGTTCTTCTGCAGTCGGAGCTGAGAGAAGTCTCCAGGTACGCCAGCGTCCTGGCTGCTATTGCCGACGGCTGTACCAAGCATGGAGACATCATCGGCAGAGTAAGGGAAATCAGCGACTCCAAGGCACTGGGTCCCTACCTGGCGAAGCTCGCCCGCATGCGCTTGATCAGTATCGTCAAGTCGATGGACGCCAGCCCGAAGGAGCGCGACCGCCGCTACTTCATTGCCGACCCGTTGATCGCGTTCTGGTACCATTTCGTGCAGCCGAACCTTTCCAAGTGTCGCCCAGGGCTTCGTTGCCGACATCTGGAGGCATCAGATCGCCCGCAACCTCGATGAATTCATGGGTGGAGCATTCGAGGAGATCTGTCGCGACCACGCCCGGCAATTCTCCCAGCAGTACTTCTCCGCGCCGGCGCAGGCGATCGGCCGGATATGGCAAGCCGATTACGATATCGATATCGCCGGAAGACTACTCGACGGGTCGATGCTTTACGGCGAGTGCAAGTGGTGGAGAGGTCTCGTCGGTGAAAATGTGCTCGATGAGCTCATCCAGCGTGCGTCTCGGACCGACTACGGTCGCGACAATCACAAGCGACAGTTTATTCTGTATGCCCGCACGGGATTCACGGCAGCGCTGCAGAGGCGCGCGTCTACGCAACCGGGGATCGCCCTGCATACACCTCAAACCATGCTACGGCCCGCGGGAATACGGGCACGTTCGCCGAAACGTCCGACACGCTCGCACCGATGATGGCGAGTAAGACGAGCGTGCGCTTGAATTTCTCAATGGCGATGAAAGAGGATGTGCAGCAGGTCTCAGTGAACTGATCGCTAAGTTATTCAAAAAATGGAGCCGACGATCGGACTTGAACCGATGACCTGCCGATTACGAATCACCAGAGCGACGGTCGCGTTTGCCGAGCTAAGCTCTTGAACAGAAACAGTTTTTATTGCACACGTCCGCACGGATGATGGTTCATTTGGTTCGTGCAGTATCAATCAGATGCAAGGAGAACGTCACAATTCATGTCACAATCCTGCCACAAATCGAGAAACAGCACGGGAGTTTTCGGGTCCGGGCTGTGGGTTTCACGTAAATGAGCAATACCGAAGGGACGATCCCTGCCAAAATCTTCCATTGGCGACTTTTTGGTTTTTCCATTTCACGTACACGGGTTTTCGTGACTGGATGAATCGTTGACGTTGATTGAACCGATAGTCCGTGAGTGTAATGGGGAGTAGCGCGCACGAATTACGGCCAGTACCTGGTGCAGTAATAGGAGGATTGCGTGGCCAGCCACCCTCGTCCCGAGATAGAAGAGGCGGAATACAAGCCCGCTTCTGCGAATGAAGAAAACGAGGTCTCGAGGCGCGGCACGGTGAAGCGATCGCGTTTGAAGTTCCGCGGCCCTCTCCTTTATATTCCGCATTGTTGGTGATCGTCGGGACTATTTTTCTGTGGCTTTATTTCGGCAGCTATGAAAGCACGGACGATGCGCAGGTTGATGTGCACCTGTACCCGGTGAGCGCGCGCATCTCCGGCTACGTTATTCAGGTGAATGTCAACGACAACCAGTACGTGGAGCAAGGGGCCGTGCTGGTCGAAATCGATCCGAGAGATTATGAAGTGGCCGCAGTCAGAGCGCGAGCGAACCTGGCCAATGCGGAAGCGACCGCCAAGTCTCTCACCATTACTGTTCCCATTACCTCTGTGAATACATCGAGCCAGTTGAAGTTTGCCACC
>JBPYDQ010000548.1:0-3993 GCA_051986135.1 Terriglobales bacterium
AAGCGACGATAACGCAAACCTCGAATGGCGTGAAGCTTGACGTGAGCGTTGCTGGCCTCCCTCCGGGAACCCACGCATTTCACATCCACGCGGTCGGCAAATGCGAACTACCTGACTTCAAATCTGCCGGCGGGCATTTCAATCCTGAGGGAAAGCAGCACGGCAAAAACAATCCAAACGGTCCGCACGCTGGCGACATGTCGAATTTTGAAGTAGGGGCGGACGGAACCGGGAAGTTTTCGACTGTCAACACAAGTGTTACCCTCCGCGAGGGCACGAATTCCTTGTTCCACGAAGGCGGCGCTGCTCTAGTGATTCATGAGAAGCCTGACGACTACAAGACTGACCCCACCGGAAATGCCGGTAACCGCATAGCGTGTGGAGTCGTACAGAAGTAAGTGCGCCCACCTGGAAACTTCAAAGGGAGGCGCGACGTGACAAAGTCGACGGGTCAGAGCAAATTCTGTATGGCAGCAGCTTACCTTAGTGGTCGAAAGTCAGCTCTATGCGGCAGGCGCCCTTGTGAGCTTTTGTGCGTACACGATCGGCAAACTGCCGAATCAAAAAGGTCGATAGACGTGCGATACCCTGATCGGTGACCAGGCTTTCCGGTGAAGGAGCCGATTCCGCAAGCTGTATTGGAACTCCTTCGTATTCTACATCCGCACCCAGCTTGAATTCATCGAACTCGATGCTGACTTCCACTCGTTCGAGCCCGGGATTGAATGCCAACGCGCTGTTTACTGTCTCATTGACGGCCTGTATCGCGCGCATGACGACTTCCCGGCGCATTCCCCAAGCAGCGCCATGTTCTTCCATCATGGAATTGATTTTCTCCATGGCGTCGCCAGGCACCACCTCAAAGCCGACCCGTCTTGCTATTCCCAAACGGAACAGCAGGCTGAGAGAGACCACCAAGATCGTCGCAAGCGCGGTAGACGAGCTAAAGAGCGGGCGAAACACTTCCGGTGCATGGCGGTAAAGTTCTGGCGCCATATCCACGCTCAAACCAAAGAGCAGTGAAATGCCCACGGCAAAGATGCGGCGGGAGTCCAACATGCGCGAGGTCAAGAGTTGCATGCCTCCAAGCACGATGAAACATGCCGAATAAATCAGAATGGCCCCAACAACAGGCGCTGGCATCACCGCCAAAACGGCCGCGAGCTTGGGAAAAAACGCCAGAGCAGCAACCATGATTCCTGTCGGAATCGCAAGGCTGCGGCTTGTCGTTCCCGTTGCCAGAGAAAGCCCGATGCTGCTGGCGACTGTGGTTTGAGCTACCCCGCCGGAGAGGCCTGAAAAAAGCGTCCCTAGACCGCTCGCGAGAAGCCCGCCACTCGCCGACTTCATGTCCGTTCGCTTCCAATCCGAATCGTTAATTTTTTGACAAAGCGTCAAATCCCCGACCATCTTCAACCCGGCAGTGAGAGAAGCAATCAGGAATGGGGCCAGAAGCGAAAATCGGAAATTTAATCCGGAAACTACCCGATGAGGGAAATTAATCCATGGCTCGTTCAGCTCACGCACAAATTGCGGCCACGGCAGGACACCCGAACCAAGTGCTAGAATGTATCCAGCCGACAGACCCATCAACATGGGTAAAGCATGCAGCTTTCCTTTATTCCAGACCGTCGCGCCCACCATCACAATCAGTGTTACCGCTCCGACCACGAACGCGCGCAACTCCGGAACACTTCCGGGTCCGTTGTAGCCGACAAACCTCGGACATCCCAAGCGGATTAATTGGAGCCCCGCCATGGCCACCATTAGCCCGGTTACTTCAGGGGGAAACAAAACCCTAGCCCGGTCCAAGACCCGGGACATTAAGCTCAGCAGAATTCCTGCTGTAGCGACCATGCCAAACAGCAGCGTATATCCCCCTGTTTGCACGGCAAGGATAGAAGGCGGCAAGAAGATCAAACTGCTGGTAAGCGGGCAAAAATAGCCGCTGCCAAGGACGCCACGAGTGGACTGCAAAATGGTAGCTAGTCCCCCCGCAATCATGGAGATTCGAATGATAGACTCCGCCTGCGCCTCTGTTCCCCCGATCGAATTTACAATCACCACGACGTAAAGCCATCCCACGGACAGGAGAAATACGTGTTGGAACGAAACACCCAGTCTCACCCATAACGGAGGTGTTTCATCCACGTCGTAAAGGAGACTGGAGGGCCTTTTGCGAACCACGGCGTTACCATTATCCCCACTCGGCGGAAGGAATGCCGAAAGCAGTTGGGGGATGGGAAACAAACGAGCGTTTCGGAGTCCTTGTGAACGCATTCTTTGGTCTCAGTGTGGGAAACAACCCTATCCAGTCAGTCGGAGTTCCGTCAGGTAACGAAGTCGTGAATTATAGTCGGAGCGGTGCTGCAAGACTGTCAATTTCTGAAGTCTTGCCTTCTGAAACTCTCAAACCAACGAACAACCACGTTCCAGTGTTTGCCAAATCACGATTCGCTTCGTCGCTTCGGATTATTCCAGAGCGGAACCTCACTGGGAACTGGACTCCTTCACTTTTGCCAAGGGAATCTGCGAAAATAATTGCAGGTCGATGATCATGTTCAGTCGCCGATCCAATTGAAAAAACGTTGCCGCCTTCTTTCCCGGCAGCACCTGGTTCACCAGCGGCACATACTTCACCCGCAACGCCTGCGCCTGCCCGTCCGCCTCCAGCCAGTTCCGCACATAAATCACCGCATCCTGGTCCGTCATCGTTGACCACATCTGTGCGTACTGCTTCAACAGCGCATACTTCTGGTTGTTCACCTCCTGCAAGTCCTTCACGTAATGGTTGTAGACAGGCCAGAACTTTTGCGCCTCCGTATCTGAAAGGGACATATTCTGCCCAATTACCTGCATTTTCTTTGCCCGCAAATCTTGTCGCAGCAAAGCGATGTCCTCGTCTGTAATCGTCGGGCTGACGACCCTCGGCACGGTAACTTGCTGCCCCGGGTCCCTCTCTCCCGGGATTTTCGAGCCAGCCGCAGCCCATCCAAACAAGGCCGTCGCCATCACCATGCCCGCAACAAACGCTCCAGCCAATCCAGCCGTTGCCTTCAGTTTGCTCTTCATACTTTTCCTCCGTAACCAAGAATCCACATCTCCGCCGCGGAAATCTACCCGCACAAGGTACCTTATTCCGGCCAGTTCATCACACTTTCCCCGACGCGCCACTCCTATATAGGTCTGATTAACGAGCTTACCGGAGAAGTATGTATCAGCACTAACATGCTCTGCGACACATTTTCGTTTCAAATTGACAATGCCGAATTCAGTAACGACATACATCACGACCGAGCTCGGTCGTCGTATGTTGTCTGGCATTGGGATCGCACAGGTTACCCGCCGTGACGGAGGTTTAGGTCCTGGCATCCAGTTGGAAGTAAGCCTCGAGGATGGAGAAGTCATCCGCGAGTTCGTGCGATCCGTGGAGTGTGCGCACATGAGCGAGTAGTTCATCCATGAGGGCTCCTCCGCGCGTACTTCGTTTTGCAAGGTATTCGATACATGCCTCCATGTCCCAGACAGGCTCCCCATCGCGGAGAATCTCGAAAACCCCATCACTGAAAATTAGCAGGCGTGCGCCGGCTGCTACTTCACACGATTTGGCTGGGTATTCCTGTTCGCTCATGAACCCGATCATCATGCCGGAGGACGGCAAGAGGATTGGATCACGCGCACCCGGTGCCAGAAGAATCGAAGGATGATGGCCGCCCCCCGACCACGTCAGCAATCCACTGGAGCGCTTATATACGCCATACCAAGCCGTGAAGAACTTTTGGCCGTGGCGCGAGCTTGGGAACGCGTCGTTTAGTTTCGCTAGCACCTGATCCGGCTGCCTCATATCGGTGCCCATCAGCGAACCGGATCGCAAGACATTAGTGATGGTGACGGATAGGAGTGCAGAGTCCAAACCGTGTCCCATCACATCGATGAGGTGGAGGGCCAAGTGATCGTCGTCGATCCAATGATAGCCGATACTGTCACCGCCGA
>JBPYDQ010000549.1:0-6195 GCA_051986135.1 Terriglobales bacterium
CACTTCGAGAGCTGCAAGAGCAGCTCACAACTAAATCGAGCTGATATCGGTTTGCGCTGGGCGAGGTGAACCACCATGGCCGCTTCCGCCAAATGATCTTTCTCAGCCTGGCTTTTGGCGATCCGACCGGGACCCGGCGTGCTATACGCCCTCTCATGAACTCTAACGGGAGGGCGGCGAGGAATTTTATCTATTGTTGTCTTAGCACCATTGTAGGTGGCTCGATGCATGTCTTGGGGCGCCGCCGGAATTGCTGGCCTCCTCGCTCAATCCATGCCGTCAGTGGCTAGGGTCCAAGTAAGCTCCCTGATTAGAACTCGGCTGAGTATCTACCTGGCGACGAGCGACTCACGCTGGCAACCAGACTACCTGATGATCCAGGCAGTCGCTGCGGATGTTTCCATACAGCTGGCGCAGCAAATCTAATCCGTGGCGAGCCACAAAATAGACGCCGGCGATTTCGCGTTCCTGCAAAGTCTTGTTGGGATATAGAGCACTACTGAGGAAACCGGCATGTCGCTCCAGGACCTCACTCTGGCGGAGTTCGGCACGTGCAGCGCTGGACCGCAGATGCTCGAGTTGATATTGCATCTTCGACCCGGCACGGTTGGCGGCTTCGACTAACGTCGCATCCAGACGAGCCAGTGAACCTCGTATAGACTCCACGCATCCTTCCAGAGCCGCGTTGGCCTTATCGAAAGCTGACTGCAGGTCGTCGGGCAAGGTGCGGGACGCCAATTCCTGCTTCAGCGATTCGGGTCCGTGAAATATATCCACAACCGACAAGCCGTACTTTTCGAGCAGGCGTTGCGCCTTGGCGTCGACCAATGTTGCCGAAAAACGGGGCACAATCGGTGTCACATGCCCCAGCAGAGTTTCATAAACTACGGCCGCTTGGGCAAAATAGGCTACCTCGGCGGCGCCTCCCGTGTAGGCTAGTGTGGGAAACAGGTAATCCTGCACCACCGGACGCAATAGAACGTTGGGGCTGAACTGCTCCGGCTCACGAGAAATAAGTTGGAGAAATTCCTTTTGCGCAATTCTTTCCTCGCCGACCAAGAAATCCAAGCTGGAGTCCCCATTCAGGCGACGATGAACGACTGTGCGCGTGCCGTCGCGAAAGGTGAACAATAGAGTAGAGGACGGCGTCACTTTGACCTGCTGGTGATAGCCGGCTGATTCCAGTTCCCGGCCCTGATCGAGAAGCGCAGAATCGATTTGCGCTGCATGCTCCACGGCGGCGCGGTAAATAGGCTCCGCAATTTGATCCAGTTCCGGATCGGAACCGTCCAGCAGAATCACCCCCCAATCCTCAAACAGCTTGGCGAAGAGGCGTCCGAACGCACCACCTAACGTCTCATCCGCACGATAGGACTGCCGCAGCCAGTCAGTTACGTCGGAGTCCCCCAGCAGATTGCCCGCGGCTGCGATCAGGGCTTCAACCTCCGGCCCCAGCTTGATTGTGCCTACGGGCGCATCGGCCCTGCCCTGTGCCGAGGACACAAACACTTCCAGTTGGCCCTCCGAGCCTGGCACCACGGCATGATTGACTTCTGCCAAGTCATGGTCTTCTGTGGCCAGCCAAAAAACAGGAACACAATCGACACCGCCGGCGCTGGCCTCGTCTGCGAGTTTTACCGCAGTCAGGGCCTTGAATATGGCAAAAAGCGGGCCACCGAACAGGCCCACCTGCTGACCAGTCAGAACCGTGGCCGCTCCGGCTCGAAAACGGGCCAGATTGTCCAGCACCTTACTCGAGGCGGTCAAATTTCTGTTTTGCCGATCGAGAATGTCAGCAACGCGACTGCGCCGGGTCGGATCATAACGTCGATTGGGTGTTTCGTCTTTAAACCACTCCGAGAACCGCGGGGATCGAGGGTAGAACCGCTGAATGGCGGAAGAACGGGAAAGGAAATCGCTGAAAAGGCGCGTCGTATGCGGAATCTGGGCGAATGGTAGACACTCCGCCTTCACCGGCAATTCTCCTGGAATGATGGGGTCATGGGCATGTTGGGCAACGACCCTCATTGTATAAGCAGGTAAATGAGATGTAAGAAAAGGGAGAGGGATTCAAAATTGGGCACCGCCGGAATGCAAAAATTGGATGCAAAGGATTGGCTGTGTGAGCTCCGGCGGGTCAGCCTTGATACCACTCCGAGCGCGTCAAGGGTAGGCCGCTCTTGCCGTGCGTAGGCTTACACAACAATGATTGGTAGATATTGAGCTTGCCCGTACGAAACCAGTGTGCCGACCCCGCGACATACAGCTTCCAAATGCGATAAGTAGTCTCGTCCGTCGCCTTCCGGGTCGCCGGCGATCCCGCTTCCAGCCGCTTCAACCAGTGATGCAGTGTCAAGGCGTAATGCTCGCGCAGACTCTCGACATCCCGCACCTCAAAACCGGCCTGTTCGGCCAGACGCAATGTGGTGCTGATTGGAACCAACTCACCATCGGGAAACACATAGACGTCGGTGAACGACAGACCGCGCTGCCGATAAGTTGCCAAGCGGGCTATTCCGTGATTCAGAAAAACGCCGCCCGGAAGCAGCAATTGCCAGACACGATGGAAATATTGAGGTAGCCGTTCCTCCCCCACATGTTCGAACATGCCAACACTGGCGATCTTATCGAACTGCCGATTAGGCCGTAGTTCGCGGTAGTCGCAGACCTCGATCGCGCATCGCTCTAGGACACCTGCCTCGCGAATCCGTTCACGAGCAATATCCGCCTGTGGCTCACTCAAAGTGATACCCAAGCAATAGGCGCCGTAACGCCTGGCCGCATGGATGACCAAAGCACCCCACCCGCAACCGAGATCGAGCAGACGATCACCTGGTCTGAGCCGCAGCTTGCGGCAAATGTAATCCAGCTTTCTCTCTTGCGCAGTATCTAGACCATCGTCTGGTGAAAGGAAGTACGCGCAGGAATAAACCATGCGCCGATCGAGAAAGGTGGCAAAAAACTCCGTCGGAAAATCATAGTGATAGGTTACCGCTTCGCGATCACGCTCTTTACTGTGTCGAGCGCCACGTAACTTGCGCACCGGGCGCGGGCGACCTTCGACAGGAAGCCGACCCAGAATCGTACCCAGATGCAATCGTCGCGAGAGCCCGCGCTCCTGTGCCAACAGATAGTCGGAAAGTTCAAAGGCGGCCTCGAGATCACCTTCGACGTCGAAATCTTTGTAGATGTAAGCTTCGCCAATGCTCAATTCGGTTGCGGTCAGAAACATCGTACGTAATGCGCCCGGATGGTTGAGAACCAAGGTAAAGTCGGGACTGCGAGTATCACCCCAACTGCTGCCCTCCCAGAAGCGCACGCGGAAATTACGTTGTCCGTAGTCAGCGAAGAGATGCTCCAGGAAATCAATGCTGACCGCAACCGGATCCTGCCGACTCGATGATTTCGCCAGAAGCCCCATGCCGCCTCCGAACTCTTAGAAGCACTTTGGGTTGACCGGGTAGCTTTGGCCTGCAACTGTATCGTACAACGATACTTATATGTCCACCGCAGTTAGGTTTGCGTGACAAAAATACCAAAATAATGTCAAGTACTCAAATGTGAGTCGGCTGATCAGCGACACTTTGGTGCTTGAGCCCAGTTCAGATCATCCAATAAGCTGTTTGACTCCCCCGCCGGCGGGAGCCTAAATTGATGGTAGATCTTTGAATGGCCGTCCACCAAGTTGGGGGCGTCACGGCTTCGACGGAGATGCTTGCGGCCAAGAGGCATGCCGGGGTGCACACACCCGTGATCGCGTGCAAAACAATAATTGCCAATCAACAAATGGCATACGCTGCTTAATTAGTTAAGTAGCCGTCCTCCGCGGCTTGGCCCGCGGGTTGCGGAAGGGCGTCGCACAGCGGGCTGGTTCTTGCGGTTACGTCTGGACCGCGGGAACGAGATCTTCAGGCTAGCGGATGGCGTTTCTTGTCCGTTCTGAGCGCCCGCCGCGAACGTCCCAGGGTAATGCCTGGGGCAGGAACGCGACTACGCATGTAGGCTCTTGACCAGTGACATTTTCGGACGCGGGTTCGACTCCCGCCGCCTCCACCAGTATCTCATTTACTATCAATTGTTTGCGAGCGTTTTTCGAACGGTTCCTACCCGCCTACCTCAACATCGTTGCCATCAGCAGCTTTGGCTGACGTCTATTTGCTTCGTACCATTCAGCGCTCTTTTTCTCCTTTAACAATATCCGCTTCTTAGCGATATCGTTCTGCTCGAACTCGGTGAACAGGTAAACTGATGGAAAATACGGCACGCGAGTGCTTGCTGCTGAAGCGGTTTCAGATCGCTCAGAAAATTGGATCAAGAGTTCGTAACGGTTCTCAAGTCCACGCTATCAAGATCGCTCGGTATCCAGACTCGCCAAACAGAATCAAATGGGGACTGGGGAAACAATCTGATGGAGCGAGCAACCGAGTATCCAACAAAACCGGAATCGGGCAGGGGGCCGGAGCTCTTTTCGATTGCATCCGTACTCAACTTGCAAAAGTTAATCTTCGCCGGCTCTCCTCTGTCTGAAGTCCTAACGAACATTGCACAGTTAGTCGAATCCCAAGCGGACGGCATGCTTTGCACCATTTGGCTTCCCGATAAATACGGAAACGAACTCCATTGTGAGGCTGCGCCCAGTCTGCCTGGGTTTTGCGC
Source organism: Terriglobales bacterium (assembly GCA_051986135.1). Lineage (GTDB taxonomy): Bacteria > Acidobacteriota > Terriglobia > Terriglobales > Acidobacteriaceae > Gp1-AA122. The sequence continues at coordinate 4,657 of JBPYDQ010000549.1, forward strand.
CGCCGTAGGAACGATGGCCGTTGGTGCGCACGGAGGTTCTTGCGGCACAGCGGTTCATCGCAGGGAGCCGGTTTATGTGACCGACATCCTGATTGATCCGGTCTGGGAGAATTATCGCGACCGCATGCGTCCTTATGGAATTCGTTCCGTTTGGTCGCGTCCGCTGTTTGCGAGCGACGGCAAGACCCTCGGCACCTTTTCAATCAATTATCGTGAACCGCGGAGCCCCTCGGTTAAAGACCTGCAATTGATTGAAGATGCCAGCCACATTACCGGAATCGCAATCGAGCGGCACATTTACGAAGCGGCCTTGCGTCGTGAACGTGACAGGCTGCATCTGCTTCTGGAAATCACAAGCAGTGTCACGTCCCGGTTAGACCTTAAGCAAGTCGTTCGCGCTCTTTCGACGAATCTATTCAAAGCCTTGCAATGTGATGTGTCTGCCTTACTGCTGCCGGATTCCGACACGGGAGCGTTGCGCGTCTGTATCTTGCACAATCCCGATGCCAGAGGCCCGTTCCGCGAAGGATCATTCGTGCCGACGAATAGCTCGATTTCCGGCCAGGTAATGCGGAAGGCGAAGACCATGTGCATCGATAGCTTCGATCAGGTGCGTGAAGATCCTGAGGTTTATGGAAATCCTGATGGCCAGCGTATTTATGGGCACGTGGTCGAAGAGGGCCTCAAGACAGGGTGCTACCTTCCACTGATCGGCCGTGAAGGCGTGGTTGGCGTTCTGATGCTTTGCAGACGATCCGAAAATCGTTTTGACAAAGACGACATTGCTTTGCTCGAGCAAGTGGCCGGTCAAGTTGCGATCGCCGTCGAGAATACTCTGGAATACGAAAAGGCGACGAAGGACAGAGATGACGAGACCAAACAGCGTCGCTACCTGGAGGAGGAGATTCGCGCGGAGCTGGGAGAAATCGTCGGGGCGAGCCCGGCCCTGAAAACAGCGCTGAGCATGGTGTCCGTCGTCGCGCCGACAGATTCCACGGTTCTGATCCTGGGTGAGACGGGCACCGGCAAAGAACTCGTGGCGCGCGCCATCCACAAGCTGGGCACACGCAGTGAAAAGGCGTTCGTGAAACTGAATTGTGCCGCGATTCCGCTTGGGCTTCTAGAGAGTGAGCTTTTTGGTCACGAGAAAGGCGCGTTTACTGGCGCCATTACGCAAAAAACCGGGCGCTTCGAACTGGCCGATAAAGGCACGCTTTTCCTCGACGAGGTCGGCGACATTCCTCTCGAACTGCAGGCGAAGCTGCTGCGCGTTTTGCAGGAGCAGGAATTCGAAAGGCTCGGCAGCAACCGCACGCACAAGGTAGATGTCCGCTTGATCGCCGCCACGCATCGCGATTTACCCGCCATGGTCAAAGAAGGGACATTTCGCGAAGACCTCTATTATCGGCTGAAAGTATTTCCAATCCAGGTCCCGGCGCTTCGACAACGTGCAGGTGATATTCCGAGACTGGTGCGGCACTTCACAGCGCTCTACTCGCAACGGATGAACAAGCGAATTGAGATCATCCCTGCGGAAAC
>JBPYDQ010000550.1:0-3440 GCA_051986135.1 Terriglobales bacterium
ACCGGCCGCGGATCGACACGCCGGACTCTTTCACTAAGCTTTTGTGTCCGCGTCCGCCAAGGTTCAAATCCTCTGCATTATGCCGAATACCGGATTATGCCGAATCAGTGCACGAAACCAGCGGCAGTCGGTCCCTGGGAGCGTCGGCGTGCGGCATAAAACAGAGCACAGCAGCTGACCGACAACGCTGCGGGCAGGCTTGTGTGCAATCGACTGTGTCTGGCCGATGCCTCCTGTAATATGGTCCGATCCGTAAGAACGCACGAGTGTCCGCCGTCGGTGGACCATCGATTTGTTGGTACGCAATTTTCTGGGGTTGCGTTTGTCGTGCCGGACAAGCGACCGATTATGCCGAATCATCGAGGCCAAAAAAAAGCAAAAGTCTGCGCCAACTCGCAGGAAGCCAGGCGGATTCGGCATAATCCGGCATTCGGCATAATGCCAAGCTGGCGCACAAGGGCGGCGCCAAGTTGGATCAGATCCAGCTCTCGCTCGGCCACGCGTCCCTCACGACTACGGAGCGGTACCTGGGCGTCCACCAGGACCTCAACGACGCCCCGTGCGACTATATCCGGCTGGACCTGTCGGCGGCGGACACGGTTGTGGTCGACCCTGTTTCCGGTGGACAATTAAACGTTTACTTCTGTCAGTTCGAGGGGAGAAAACAATGTTTGCATCTGGTTGGCTTCAGCGGCTGTTTAGCGCCGCGACGATGGTCTTGCTGCCCCTGATCGTAATGCTCGGCCCTGGCAGCACCTCGACATTTGGACAATCTGCACAGGAGACGGCTACCGGCCCGATCGTAATCTCGCCGGACCACTACGACACGTCCAGCGTGCCAGTCCGCGACCTACCCTTCAGGGAGCCGCAGCCTGGCATCCACCGCTTGGCTCCAATCCGCCACAGGCCCTGGCCTGGCGTTGTCAATCCAACACCTGACCCCGTGGTGCAGGTCAGCGAGGAGTCTGTGATACCGCTGGTGAGCACGACTAATCTCACGAACTTCGACGGGATCTCCGATCGGGACGGTGTCGCTCCCCCGGATACGAACGCCTCGGTCGGCCAGACGCAGGTCGTCGAGACGGTGAATACTTCGTACCAGGTTTTTTCGAAAACGGGGGCCTCCCTCTTTGGACCTGCGGAGGTCAGCTCCATATTTTCCGGTTTCCCCGGAGTATGCGGGACCGGACCCTTTGGCGATCCGGTTGTTTTGTATGACAAAGCGGCTAACCGCTGGCTCATTTCGATCATCGCCTTGAGCAACGCGTTCTTCTTCACGATTGGGACGGAATGTTTGGCTGTCTCTACCGGCAACGACGCCACCCTGACCTACCACCGTTACGCCTTCTCATTCGGTAATAACCTTGGCGACTATCCGAAGTTTGGTGTATGGCCGGACGCTTACTACGCCTCCTACAATGTATTCGCCGCCAAATTCGGCCCGAACTTTGTGGGCGCTGAGGCGTGCGCCTATGACCGGGCAAACATGTTGGTGGGCGGCCCAGCGAAGGCCCACTGCTTCCTGAAGTCCTCTGATTTCGGTTTCCTCCCATCCGACCTCGATGGGGCGCGACTGTTAACCCCAGGGGAGCCGAATTTCTTTGTCGAACTTGACCCGTTGGGTTCGAGCGCCCTGCATCTTTTCAAGTTTCACGTCAACTTCGTTACGCCGGCCCTGACCACGTTCACCGGTCCCACCGTGATCCCGGTAGCCGCCTTCACACCGGCTTGCAGATCAAAGCCCGGTTCGCGAGGCATCTGCATTCCTCAAGGCGGAACTTCTCAATTATTGGACAGTCTGGCCGACCGGCTTATGTTCCGGCTGGCGTATCGCTCGGTAGCCGGCCACGAGGCCCTGGTGGTTACCCACTCTGTTTCACCGCCATCGGGCACAGCAGTCTCGGCGACGCGCTGGTACGAGATTCGCAGCCCGGGCACGGCACCCGTTGTGTTTCAGCAGGGTACCTTCAGCAGCAACATACTCAGCTTGTGGATGGGCAGCATAGGGATGGACAAAAATGGTGACATCGCCCTGGGCTTCAGCGCCTCCAGCAGTTCCACGCATCCAAGCATCTACTACACCGGCCGGACGCCTACGGACACAAAGGGCACGATGGAGTCGATGAGTCTCGTTATCGCCGGGGGCGGCTCTCAAAACGGAGGCTTGAACCGCTGGGGCGACTATTCCAGCATGTCCATCGATCCGACCGATGACTGCACGTTCTGGTATGCGCAGGAGTACCTGAAAACTACCGGCAGCTTTAACTGGAACACGCACCTCAATTCGTTCAAGTTCACCACTTGCCATTGAGCTGGCTGGGGCGGCAGCGGCTGACCGTAAACAACGCGGCTTGCGAAGCCGGCGGCCAAATCCGCTATCAGATCGCTCTTCGCAGCCGTGAGATTTGGCTCGAAGCGTTGAAGGCAGCACGGCTATAAGCGCCATTCACATTCAGATCGAGCGAAATTCCGACGCGCTGCCAAATGGTGCCTCGTGAGCAAAAAATTTCGTGTTTAGAAGCCCGTGCTCGAATCGCTGGGCATCGGCTGATATCCCCGGCATCCCCCCTACGTCAGTAAAATTAGCGATTTCTGACGTTTATCTGACATCCCCAAATGCGCAAAATTGCGCGTTCTATCGGCGAGATTTTTCCTTTTCCAGAACACAGTAAGAATTCTTAGGGCGGCACGCCACTGCAGTGAGTCAAAGCGCTGCCGCTTGAGACGGTAATCCGAGGCCACCTTTACGTGCAATAACTGGGTCACAAAGCTGTCGTTATCGAGAAAGGAATAGCCCGCGGCGCAGTGGAAATGGATATAACACCAGCGTCCGAAAACATACTGGAGATGTCTGATTCCTAGATTTTGGCTATTCCGCCTTCGCGATTGGCGAAATGTTTCTCCCCAGTGCGAACGAATTCGCATCTCTCTTGCTATCGCTAGCAACGTTTGAGGAAGCGAGATCGAATGGGTGCCCGGAATAAGGCGCGGGGCCGAGGTTTCCACCCACCAGCAGCCAGTGAATTACAGCAATTAGGTTAAGCGTCCGTTATCTCAGCGTCAGACCCACTACACAGACAACGATCCGTTGTATCGGTTCCAGAGCCACTGCAGAGGCAATTCCTGATTGACTAGACCGGATAGGGCCCGTGGCATGGGAGAGGGCGAGACCGTCCGGATACGAACCAGACGGTCGGGCCGCTGGCCACAACGAACCGGCGACCAGGTCTACGTCTTCAGTGCGATCAACGTGTTCGTACTTTGGGAGGACGATAGCGCCGGCTTGGCAGTTTCGATTTTGCTCACACGCGCCCCGTAGCTCAGCTGGATAGAGCGATTGGCTTCGAACCAATAGACCTGGGATTCAAGTCCGGTGCTGCCATGATCAGCCCGACCGGCAACTGACTGGACTACGGCTGGTCCCGACCGCGCTCGAACGT
>JBPYDQ010000551.1:0-3562 GCA_051986135.1 Terriglobales bacterium
ATAAACGGTCCAGGATCACCCATCATGGCGAGCAGACTCTCCTTGGCCTCTTCCAGTGCGGGCAGACGCTTGACCGTCCGGACGGCGAACCCGAATTCCTTTGCCAACGACTCCAGGCACGCCTCTAGCTGAAGTTGGCTTACTCGAACTTCGCGAGGAAGAAACCGCGCCGTCTCTATGGCGCTTAACACGGCGGTCGCCAGTATGTCTGACGACGCACGTTCCGGCATTCCTAGCTCAGGCGGAAAGACCAATCCGGAATCCGCGTCGGCCACTAGAGCCAGGCGGACGATTGCTTTACGTTCGTCTCTCTTCCCGATTGTTGCGCCACCGTAGAAGTGCTCTGCCTCGAACGCGCCCCGAACTGGATAGTTCCTCCGCTGGATTTGCTCGATGCGGTTTTGATCGAGTCTCGGCGCCGCCAGAGCAGTGGCCATCGGCGATGTGATTTTCCGCATCTCGATGTCGTATCCCAATCGCTCCTGGCCGCGTTGGATTGGCGCCAGAAAGGGATAAACGTCTGGGTGCTTCCAGTAATCCGGCGCGCCCCCTCTACGGATGCGTTCGCAAAGAGCGATCACCGACTCGAGGCACTCCGCGAGAACGACCCCTTCGTTCTCGGTAAGATACCAGGGCTGATATCCGGGCCGCATTGCTCGAAAGATGGGTACCTTTAAGCCTCTTTTCAGAGGGTGACCGAATACCCGCGCCAGTTCGCGGTCCGGTGGAGTTAACTGCGAGAGCCCCACGAATTCCACGTATACGCCACGAAGGGAACCGTAAAATTCCCCGATCGAGATAGGCTCCCCTGCCGCCATTTTTCTGAAGTAAGAGTAGCTTTCTTCTCCCACGTAGGCGTGCAACGAAAATACCTGTCCGAGCGCCCCCATCACCGAGCAATAACAAGCCTCGGCGGAAAGCGGGCCTTTTAGGAGAATTAGATCTTGATCCTCGAGGAATTGCCACGGCCTGATAGCCATCAGCTCGGTGGCCTTTTCAAACAGGCGCTTGGCGGTGGGAAAAGAAACGGAGACCTCCCCGGCCAGCTGTTTTTTGAAGAATTCACGCGGAGCCTCGCTTTCAGAGATCGTGAGAGGCTTCGGCGCGGCCATAGTTTTCCTCCGGTCCGAAGCCCTTCTGTCGAGTGCCTCGGCGTACTCTGCCCGGTGAAGTCTACCGCAGTGCGGGGTTCTTTCTAAAACGGTTTAGCGGTCCTCCGTAAAGTAGCTTTGATCACTTTCGGGCACTTCTGGAAGGATCAATTTCCAATCCCGCAGCGGCGCTTCCGAGAATAAGCTTCCGCAGCGCCAAGAAACCCCTCCGGCCACAACTGCACGGTGGCGAGACGCCCACGCGATAGGCGATCTTCTGGCTCTGGACCCCCTCGGCTGCCGGCAGGATGATCTCCGCGCTGCACCAAGCGCTGAAGATTTGAGTCGCCATCTTGGATTTGACGGTAACCAAAAGACGCGTTGTTATTCATTCGGTTTTCATGACCTGATGCATCGTTGGTGGGCGGAAGACAGGGTGCTACATCTGTTTTTCCAGGGGTCGCCGCGCTGACGCGGAGCTACCGTCGCCGTGCAGTGAACCATCGAATATCTGCACCATTTACGACATGGGCGAGGAAACGACTGGGCGTTCATCGCCGTGGAGTAGAAAGAAGGAAGATCACGCCTAAGAGGAGCTCCGACGTCCGGGAGCGATGTGCGAGTGATGTGCGGAAGTCTCGCAAGCACAGAGATAGGGCCGGGTTGCGGCTCTTCTCCGTCAAAAAGGCTGGGCGCGATACAACGCCGGGGCCAAGGGTACAGCGTCTGGCGGATACTGTAGATGATTTTCAACTGGATTGTAAATCTGATCGGACCAGTCGTGGTTTTATCTTGTTGGTTCGGGGCGAAGTAAGGGCCATGCAGGGATCATATCTTGTCTTTTTGAGCTGCCGGTAGAAGCTCCAGTCCTAGCGCAAAGGAATTATAGGAAAGTGAGTGGCAGTAGACGATTCTCGCACCCGCCCAAAGCTCGCGAATAGGGGATTTGATAAGGGCTTGGGTACCTGGCTCCCAAAAACGCACTGTTCGTACCCTCATACCGTGAGAACTGACATTTTCAGTGAAGGCTGACTCCGGCGCCAAAACGTCCGTCGTACTTGAAAGCTGTAGACGCAATGCTTGGGGATGACGATTTTCTTTTCGATATCTTGTGCCTTGGACGCCACCAAAGTGACCGGACTTGGAACGTCGAGGTGCGGCCAACGCGAGGCCGACCAAACCAAGAACGATGGAGATCATGAAGGTATAACTGCCATGCTGGTGCGGATCGAGCACCACCAAACTGCGTGGGTCGGTGGCGATGCGGGTCGTCAGGAGAATGAGCAGATTCACCGCGGAGAGCCAGATGGCCCACTTCTCGCCGCGCCGAATGGGAATGAGGGCCAACACAAGACCATTCAGGGTAAGGGCGCAAGCCACCAGCACAGGCCAAGGACCCGCGTATTCCGCGAAGATGGGTGTGCCGGGTTGCGCATTCACACGGGCATAAGCCGGCGCGGCCAGCCAGATGCATAGGGCCGAGACGTATCCTGCCACCAGCAAACCGATCCCAATTTTTCGCATGAGGGCTAAGGCTTTGATCCTAAAATAGCAGGAACCAATGAAAAGGTGAAGAGCCAATTGATATACTGATGCATATTTCCCGGCCTAGATGCCCAAACAGGCAATCCCAATAAGCTTCGCTGTGGGGTCCTAAAATGCATGAAAACCCGTAGGAATCCTCTGCCTTGAGAGGCCCTATAAGGGAGGGGAGGATGTCAAAGGGAGGAGAGCGAGCCGTAAGCACCGGCAAAAAGATTGATTCCGTCGAGTGGATAAGCGCGAGTTCATGCAACCAGGAGCCGATTACGGCACGCTACCGGTAAACCGCCGTGGCAACCCGCCAGAAAGATCAGTCCGGTGTGAGGCATCGCACCTCAAAACCATATCGGGTGTTTGCTAAGGCGTGACTGTCACGTTGACTTGCATGGTATGTGTGAGGGTCACAGCGCCCACATTCGAAGTCATTGTAACCGTGACCGCGCTCGTTCCCGCGGGCGTAACCGGCGGAGGCGGTGTGTTCGACCCGCCGCCACCGCAGCTGACAACAATCGTCAGCAACATGACGCATGCACCCAGAAAACAAAAACCCCGCTTGCGTTTCCAATGCACCGGCATAAACAGGATGCCAACCAAGCCGCCAAAGCCCAAAATGGCGAACGCAAAGTAGGTTTCGGGACCGTGGTGCATTGGAGTTGCCAGGGCGGCCGCAGTTCCTGCTGTCGTGACAGTCATCTGCACGGACACACTGCCATTCGCAGGCGGAGTCACACTGGTCGGACTGAAGGTGCAGCTCGCATACAGCGGCACGCCTGAACACGTGAATGTAACTGCATTGTTGAACCCACCGAGCGAGGTCACGGTCAAATTGAACGTTGCCGACTGGCCCGCGCGAATCGTTGCGCTCGAGGCAGACGGGCTCGCACTGAAATCCTCAATGGAAACGGAAAGCGCATTCGAGGTGGCCGCAG